>NZ_JBFBJY010000162.1:0-7605 GCF_040702125.1 Kitasatospora sp. NPDC085895
ATGACCTCCACCACCAACTACAAGGGGGCGCGCACCGCGACCCTGAACGCGGCGTCGGACCTCTACGGCGCCGGTTCCACCGAGTACGCCCAGGTTGCCGCTGCCTGGGCCGCGGTGAACGTCAGCTGACGCACCGCGGTTGAAGACGCAGCAGCCGGGCCCTCCGGAGGGGAGGCCCGGCTGCTGCCTCGTGTCCGGCCCGACCGGCGATGACAGAAATGCGCCAACTCTTGTCACACATCTGTCATTTGACGAACTGTCTTGTCATGCTTCCTTCCAGCCCCGTGCGGCGCCCGACCGGCCACCCCAACCGGTCCCGCGCCGCATGACCGCACGGAGCAGCACGTCAGCGCTCGTTCCGCCCCAGTCGGCACCGGACCCGGTGCCCCGGAGCGATGCGCGACCGCGCACACGCGGTTGATCCGGAAGGAACCCGTACGTGAAGCGAAAGCTCGCCCTCGGCGCCGTCCTCTCCACCTCGGTCCTGCTCGCCGGCGCGATCCAGGTCGCCGCGGGCGCCCAGGCCGCCCCCGCCCCGGCCGCCGCGCAGCAGCGGGCCGCGCTGCTCGCCCGGGCAGACACCGAGGCCCCCGCCGCGGCCCGCGCCCTCGGCCTCTCCGGCCAGGAGCAGCTGGTCGTCAAGGACGCCGTCGTCGACGCCGACGGCACCCGCCACCTGCGTTTCGACCGGACCTTCGCCGGCCTGCCGGTGCTCGGCGGCGACCTGGTCGTGCACCAGGACGCCAAGGGCGCCCTGAAGGCCGTCGACCGCGCCGTCCAGGGCTCGGTCGCCCCCGCCTCGCTCACCCCGAAGCTCACCGCCGCGCAGGCCGCCGCCGGGGCGCACGGCGCGGTCGCCGCCACCGTCGGGAAGTCCGCCGACGCGGACGAGCCGGCGCTGACCTCGGTCGGCGCGGCGGGCGGCGCGGAGCTGGTGGTGTGGGCCGCCTCCGGCGCCCCTCGGCTCGCCTACCGGACGACCGTCGAGGGCATGCGCGCCGACGGCACCCCGAGCAACCGCCTGATCGTCACCGACGCCGCGACCGGCGCGGTGCTCTCCTCCGAGGAGCAGATCCGCACCTCCAACGCGACCGGCAGCGGCAAGGGCGTCTTCGTCGGCTCGGTCACCCTGACCACCAACTACACCGGCTCGACGTACCAGTTGAAGGACAACACCCGCGGCGGCCAGTACACCGTCGACAAGAACGGGACGCTGTACACGGACGCCGACAACGTCTGGGGCAACGGCAGCGCCTCCAACGGGCAGTCCGCCGCGGTGGACGCCCAGTACGGCGCGGCCGCCACCTGGGACTTCTACAAGTCGACCTTCAACCGCAACGGCATCAAGAACAACGGCGTCGGCGCGTACAGCAAGGTCCACTACGGGAACAACTACGTCAACGCGTTCTGGAGCGACAGCTGCTTCTGCATGACGTACGGCGACGGGTCGGGCAACACCCACCCGCTGACCGCGATCGACGTGGCCGGCCACGAGATGACGCACGGCGTGACCTCCGCCACGGCAGGCCTCAACTACTCGGGCGAGTCCGGCGGCCTGAACGAGGCGACCAGCGACATCTTCGGGACCATGGTCGAGTTCTACGCCAACCTGCCGGTGGACACCCCGGACTACCTGATCGGCGAGCGGCTCAACCTGAACGGCAACGGCACCCCGCTGCGCTACATGGACAAGCCCTCCAAGGACGGCGCCTCGGCGGACTACTGGTCCTCGACGGTCGGCAACAAGGACGTCCACTACTCCTCGGGCGTCGCCAACCACTTCTTCTACCTGCTGGCCGAGGGCAGCGGCGCGAAGACGATCAACGGCGTCAGCTACAACAGCCCGACCTCCAACGGCGCGAAGCTCACCGGCATCGGACGGGCCAAGGCCGCGCAGATCTGGTACCGGGCGCTGACCGTCTACATGACCTCCACCACCAACTACAAGGCGGCCCGCACCGCGACCCTGAACGCGGCGAAGGACCTCTACGGCAGCACCTCCGCCGAGTACAAGGCGGTGGGCGCGGCCTGGAGCGGGGTCAACGTCAACTGACCCCCGCCCCGCGCACGGCGACGGCCGGGCTCCCTCACGGGGGCCCGGCCGTCGGGTCGTTCCGGGGTGTTCCGGGGCGGTCAGGCCGCGGCGGCCGCCGCGGGCACCTCGCCGCGCTCCTCCTTGGCGAGCATCCTCTCGGCGAAGAAGCCGCCGGTGGGCAGCACCGACAGCACGAACAGCACGATGCCGCGCTTGGCGTCCCAGCGCTGCTGCTGCCAGGCCAGGGCGAGGAAGACCACGTACAGCACGAACAGGCCGCCGTGGACCGCGCCCATCACCGGCACCGCGTTGAAGTCGGTGGTCCGCTTGAGCACCGAGCACACGAGCAGCAGCAGGAAGGACAGGCCCTCCGGGCCGGACACGAGTCGCAGGCGGTGGACGGCGGGGCTGGTCTTCACGGGTCACCTCGGAAAGGGGTCGGCGAGTGAGCTCGTGAACACGATCACAAGCCTCGTTCATTATCACCGACCGAACAGCCGTGCCGGGGCCGGGGTGGCCGGTCCCACGGCGGGCGGCCCTATCCTGCTGCGGCACGGCCCGACGACCGGGCCGACCGACCACGGGGGTGGACATGTTCCGCATCGACTGGAACCGGCGGACCTGCTCGCGGCGCGGGCACATCACCTACGCGCCCGACGAGGCCGACCTGCGCGGCCGGCTGCACGCGCACACCGCGCTCGGCGACGCCTGGCGCTGCCTGCGCTGCGGGGACTTCGCGCTCGGCGCGCCGCACGGCTCCGGCCCGGCCGACGAGGCGCCGCTGGTGCCGCGCGGCAAGGCCCTGCGCGACCTGTTCATCCTGCGCTTCCTCGCGATCGAGCGGGCGCTGCGCGGCCTGCTGATCCTGGTCGTCGCCTGGGGCGTGTGGAAGTTCTCCAACAGCCAGGACGCGGTGCGGCGGATCTTCGACGAGAACCTCTCGGTGTTCCGGCCCGTCACCGACCACTTCCACTGGGACCTGGAGCACTCGCCGATCGTCGACACGATCCGCAAGACCTTCGAGTACAAGCACGGCACGCTGCTGATCGTGGCCGGCGCGCTGGTGCTGTACGCGCTGATCGAGATCGTGGAGGCGGCCGGCCTGTGGGTGGGCGCCCGCTGGGCCGAGTACCTGACGGTGGTGGCGACGGCGGCCTTCCTGCCGCTGGAGGTGTACGAACTCACCGAGCACGTCAGTGCGCTGAAGATCGGCACGCTGGTGCTGAACGTCCTCGCGGTGCTGTGGATCATGCTGTCGAAGCGGCTGTTCGGCCTGCGCGGCGGCGTGGTCGCCTTCGAGGCGGAGAAGCACTCGGCCTCGCTGCTGGAGGTGGAGACCGCCGCGGGCGCCGTCCCCGGGGCGGAGCCGGCCCCGGCGGTCTGACCCCCTGACCCGGTGTGATTTGTCGCAGCTCGGTACCAGAGGCCCGCGCCCCCTCCCGGGTGCGGGCCGGCTGCCGCTACATTCGCCCGGTGGCACAGTTTCGACTCCAGGGGTCCAAGGTGCTCGCCGTCGACATGGCGGGAGACTCGGTCAAGGCCCGCAACGGCACGATGGTGGCCTACACGGGCCAGATGAACTTCAAGAAGATGTCCGGCGGCGGTGACGGCCTGCGCGGCATGGTCACGCGTCGGCTGACGGGTGAGCAGATGGAGGTCATGGAGGTGAAGGGGCAGGGCACCTGCTACTTCGCCGACAAGGCCACCGAGGTCAACCTGGTGCGGCTGAACGGCGAGACGCTCTACGTCGAGTCGGAGAACCTGCTCTGCACCGAGGCGACCCTGCACACCGGCACCTCCTTCACCGGACTCAACGGCATGGCGTCCGGCAACGGCCTGTTCACCACCAAGGTCGAGGGGCACGGCTGGGCGGCACTGACGTCCAAGGGCCCGGCGATCATCCTGCGGGTCTCCCAGGGGATGCCGCTGCGGGTCGACCCGGGTGCGTACGTGGCGCACACCGGCAACCTCAACCGCAGCCTGAAGTCGGGCGCGGGCTGGACGACGATCATCGGCGAGGGCGGCGGCGAGGCCATGCAGGTCGAGTTCGCCGGCGAGGGCCTGGTCTACGTGCAGCCCTCCGAGAAGATGACCTTCGGGGGCGACGTCTGATGCCGTTCACCAAGATCAACAACAAGATGGTCGAGGCGAAGGTCATGCCCGGCCAGCGGGTCTTCAGCCAGCGCGGCTCGATGCTCGCCTACACCGGCGAGGTCTCCTTCACGCCCAACGTGATGGGCGGCCAGGGCGGCGTCATGTCGATGATCGGACGCCGGGTGGCCAACGAGGACACCCCGCTGATGACCGTCGAGGGCCAGGGCAGCGTGATGTTCGGCCACGGCGGCCACAACGTCCACGTGATCGAGCTGACCGGCGACACCCTCTACGTGGAGGCCGACCGGCTGCTCGCCTTCGACGGCACCCTGCAGCAGTCGACCATGTTCATGGGCCAGCAGGGCGGCGTGATGGGCATGGTCCGCGGCCAGGTGACCGGCCAGGGCCTGTTCACCACCAAGCTCGACGGCCACGGCTCGGTCGCCGTGATGGCGCACGGCGGCGTGTTCGAGCTGCCGATCGGCCCCGGCCAGCCGGTGCACGTCGACCCGCAGGCGTACGTGGCCCACCGCGGCCAGGTGACCAACAAGCTGTCCACCGCCCTCGGCTGGCGCGACATGGTCGGCCGCGGCTCGGGCGAGGCGTTCCAGCTGGAGCTGTCCGGCCACGGAGTGGTCTACGTGCAGGCGAGCGAGGAGAAGCTCTGATGTCCTACCCGCCGCAGCCGCCGTACGGGCAGCAGCCCTACGGCCAGCCCCAGCCCGGCCAGCCCTACGGCCAGCCCGGCTACCCGCCGCCCGGCCAGCCCTACCCGCCGCAGGGGCAGCCCTACCCGCCGCAGGGCCAGCCGCAGCCCGGCTACCAGCAGGCGTACCAGCCGACCCAGGCCGGCCAGCCGTACCCGCCGCAGGGCAACTACGGCGCGCCGCTGCCGCAGAACGGCGGCGAGGGCCCGGTGGTGCACGACGCCATGAGCCTGCCGGTCAACGACAACGTCAACCCGTACGCCTTCTCGGTCGACCTCAACGGCGCGTACTACCTGCAGAAGGGCAAGATGATCGCCTACTACGGCGAGATGCGCTTCTCGGGCATCGGCCGCGGCGTCATCGACCAGATGCTGGAGCGGAACTTCAACTCCCCGCTGCACGCGTCCGACTGGGTCGTCGCCGAGGGCCGCGGCAAGCTGCTGCTCGCCGACCGCGCCTTCGACCTCAACTCGTACGACCTGGAGGACGGCAACCTCACCGTCCGCTCGGGCAACCTGCTGGCCTTCGAGCCCTCGCTCAAGCTCAAGCAGTCGATCATCCCGGGCTTCCTCACCCTGATCGGCACCGGCAAGTTCGTGGCCGCCTCCAACGGCCCCGTCCACTTCGTCGAACCCCCCATCCGGGTGGACCCGCAGGCGCTGGTCGGCTGGGCCGACTGCCCCGCGCCCTGCCACCACTACGATCACGGCTACATGCACGGCCTGATCGGCGGGCTCCGCCACCTGACCGGGCTCGGCGGCGCCTCCGGCGAGGAGCACCAGTTCGAGTTCATCGGGGCCGGCCAGGTCCTGCTGCAGTCGACCGAGACCCTGATGGCCGAGCGCTCGGTCGGCGTGGTGCACGCCGAGGCGGGCGTGCCCGGCAGCGGGGTGCCGCACCAGCCGGGTGCCGGGGCGCACGGCGGCGGGCAGCAACTGCCCAACGTCAACATCCCGGGCCTGGGCAACCTCGGCGACCTCGGCCGGAGGTTCGGCCTCTGACGGGGCCGAACCGGTGAACCGGGCGCGGCTGGATTCGTAAACTTGTACAACATTTAACAAGCACGGCTATGCTGGGGTCATGGACACGCACGTCACCGACGCCCCCGCCGTCTCCTCCTCGGCCACCGCGGAGGAGACGCCGTGGCTGAGCACCCGCGAGCAGCAGTTCTGGCGCGCCCACCTGGAGGTGAGCAAGCTGCTCGAGTACCAGCTCGGCCGCGAACTCCAGCCGCACAACCTCGCCATCAACGACTACGAGATCCTCGTGGTCCTCTCCGAGGCGCCCGAACGCCGGATGCGGATGACCGACCTCGCGACCGCCACCCTGCAGTCGAAGAGCCGGCTCTCCCACCAGATCACCCGGATGGAGAGCGCCGGGCTGGTGCTGCGGCAGGAGTGCCCGGGCGACCGCCGCGGCCTCTACGCCCACCTCACCGAACCCGGCTGGGAGACGCTCCAGAAGGTCGCGCCGGACCACGTCCGCAGCGTCCGCAGCCACTTCGTCGACCGCTTCACCCCGGAGCAGATCGACGCCCTCTACGAGGCCCTCGCCCCGGTCGCGGAACACCTCCGCGCCCTCCGCGGACGCGCCTGACGGCGCAGGGCAACCGCCCAGGGGCCCCGATTCGCGCGGGCTCGCCGATCCCGGACTGCGCAGTTCCGCCCCCGGCCTTCGGCCGGGAGGTGCCCCCAGCGCCCCTGGCGCTCCGCCCGTTATGCGGTGCCCTCGGTGAGGCCCGCGACGAGGTGGTCGGCAGCGCCGTAGGGGTCGAGGTCGCCGGCGGCGACCCGTTCGGCGAGGCCGAGCAGGTGGCGGTCGCCGCGCAGGTCCCCGATCCGGGAGCGAAGGGCGGCGAGCGCGATCGCCTCGATCTCCTGGGCGGCCCGCCGGGTGCGCCGGGCGGCGAGCTCCCCCGTCCCGGACAGCCAGGCGCGGTGCTTCTCCAGGGCCTCGACGACCTCGTCGACCCCCTCGCCGCGGGCGGCGACCGTCTTGACGATCGGCGGCCGCCAGTCGCCGGGCCGGCGGCCCTCGCCGAGGCCGAGCATGTGGTTGAGCTCGCGGGCGGTGGCGTCGGCGCCGTCCCGGTCGGCCTTGTTGACGACGAAGACGTCGCCGATCTCCAGGATCCCGGCCTTGGCGGCCTGGATGCCGTCGCCCATGCCGGGGGCGAGCAGGACGACGGTGGTGTCGGCCTGGGCGGCGACCTCGACCTCGGACTGGCCGACACCGACGGTCTCCACCAGGATCACGTCGCAGCCGGCGCCGTCCAGCACCCGCAGGGCCTGCGGGGCGGACCAGGAGAGACCGCCGAGGTGGCCGCGGGTGGCCATCGACCGGATGAACACCTCGGGGTCGGTGGCGTGGTCCTGCATCCGGACCCGGTCGCCGAGCAGCGCGCCGCCGGAGAACGGCGAGGACGGGTCGACGGCCAGTACGCCGACCCGCTTGCCGCGGCGACGGTACGCGGAGACGAGGGCGTTGGTCGAGGTGGACTTGCCGACGCCCGGCGAGCCGGTCAGGCCGACGGTGTAGGCGTGGCCGGTGTGCGGGGCGAGCGCCGCCATGGCCTCGCGCAGCTGCGGGGCGGCGTTCTCGACCAGCGAGATCAGCCGGGCCACCGCCCTCGGGTGCCCGGTCCGCGCCTGTTCGACCAGCGTCGCCACGTCGGTGCCGGCCACCCGCCGGGGCGGCGGCGCCGGTCCTGGTGCGTGCGGCGCGTGCACGGGCCACCCGGGCGCCGTATCCGCGAGGCTTGTCGGCTTG
>NZ_JBFBJY010000163.1:0-7542 GCF_040702125.1 Kitasatospora sp. NPDC085895
TCGCGGCGAGCAGCTCCCACGGAAGGTGGCAGCCGGGGTCGGAGACGCCCACGGCCGCCGCAGCGGCCCGGTAGGCGGCGAACACCGTGGCCGGCCCTCGGGTGGACACATCAGGACGGGGTCTGACGCCGATGATCTTCTCGATGGCGTCCTGCGTACTGGTCAGTTCCCAGCGGACCTCATCCTCGTCGAGGCCTGTGGGCCTCCTGTGGTTCCAGGTGTGGTTGCCGATCTCGTGCCCCTCGTCCGAGATGCGCCGCAGGACGTCGGGGTACTTCGCGATGTGGCCCTTGCCCTGGACGAAGAACGTGGCGTGCATACCGCTGGAGGATATCCAGCAGCCTGGGGGTGGTCGGGCTTGGGCCGCCGTCGAAGCTGAGGGCCACGCACTTCGTTTTGCGGCAGTCGACGTTTCCTGCCACCGATCCCGATGCTTCTGCTCGAGCAGCGCGCGGCGAGGTGCCGTCGTAGGTCGTGACCGTCAGGGCCAGAGTCAGCGCGACGGCTGGCACGGCGGCTACCGCTGTCGCGGCGGCGATGAGCGGGCGAGAACGTCTTATGCGTGTGATAGGCGGCATGCGAGATCTTTCTTTGGACGGATTTTCCGGGTTACCGCGTGCGGGCAGGAGTCGGTCTCACGGGAGGAGACTGAAGCCGCATGTCGAGCGTCAGGCGTTGCCTCAGCAGGCGTCCGAGTCGACGCTCCAGCGTTGTGTGGATGAGCAGGGACAGCCCCAGCACGCAGACGACGGACACCGCCATCGAAGGCAGCGGTTCAAGCCTCGGAACGACCCGGATCAAGCCTTTGGCCAAGGGAATTCCGATGCTTTGGTGGATGAGGTAGAAGGGGTAGGTGAGTCCCCCTGCAGTGACCAGCCAACGCCATCGCAGCCTCGCCAGTGGTCCTCCGACACCGGCCAGCGCCAGCAGCCCGAGGCAGAGCGTGAGAACGGCCGCACACATGGCCCAGGAGGGCCGGCTCTCGCCGAGGGGTACGTTGGCGTGATCGGCCACCCGGAGTTCGAGCACGGTGAGTTCGTAGGCCCAGGCGAATCCCAGCAGCAACCACAGCAGGAGGCTCTGTCCGAACCTGTGCATGAGGTGGAGGACGATTCCGGCGACGAAGAGGCCGGTGTATCGGGGCAGTACGAATTCTTCGAGGAGCGGCGACTGGAGTTCGAGGGTGATGACAGCGGTCAGGAGCCAGGCTCCGCAGAAGGTCACCACTCGCCGGTACGACAGCCCGAAGACGATCAGCAGGGCCATCAGCAGGTAGAAACGGGCCTCCACCCAGAGCGTCCAGCTGACGCCGTCAACCAGTTCAAGTCCCAGTGGTCCCGGGGCCATCGTCAGGTTTCCCAGGACGGTACGGGGGTCAATGCGGGTGGCGACGGGCCAGTGGCCCATCCGCGAGACCAGGACGAGCGCGATCACGAGGAGTACGGCGCACCAGTAGGCGGGGAAGAGCCGTGTGATACGGGAGACGGTGAACTGTGCAAGCGTCCGTCCCCAGCAGCTCATACAGATGACGAAGCCGCTGATGGCGAAGAAGAACTCGACGCCGAGCCAGCCGTAGCGGCTGATCTCATGCAAAAACGGCGTGAAATCCCGAAGTTCGGTCCTGTTCCAGAAGTGTGGGGTGGGTGTGCCGAGGAAGTGGTACGCGGCCACCATGACCGCTGCCACCAGGCGGAGCCCGTCTATCGCGGCCAGACGCGCCGGCCCGCTCCGCGGTCTGGGAAACGGTCTGTCGGACGGCATGTCGCAACCGGAGCCGATTCAGACGGTGGGCAGGGGCGAGCGGCTGACACGTATCTTCGACTGGCCATGCGGGCGCTTCTCCCAGTCCTCCATGAACCGCGCGTGCAGACCGTGCCGCCGCGCCAGGTCCAGGAGGGTCTCGGTGCGGTAGTAGAAATCCTCGCGCAGTACCTGGTGTTCGGCGCCCTCGGTGCGGTCGAAGGTGAAGTCGAAGAACCCGGTGTCGGTCAGTACGCGGCCGACGTGCGTCAGGCATTGGTCGATGACCTCCAACGGCGAGTGGGAGAAGACGCTGTGCGCGTGGACGACATCGAAGTGGTCGTCGGGCAGGAAGTCCAGGGTGAGGTCGCCGGTGATGGTCAGATGCGGCAGCTTGTCCTGGATACGGTGCTCGACGAGGGTCTTCTTCGCGGCCATCAGGATATCGGGCGAGATGTCGATGCCGTAGTAGTTGCCGGTGTGGAGGTGCCTGATGAAGCGCCAGCCACCGCGCAGGTTGCCGCAGCCGATGTCCAGCATGCGGTGGTCCGGCCGCAGCCCGTGTTCGATGAGGTAGTCGAACTGCATTTGCCCGAGTGCCAGCCAGCGGTCATGGGTCTGGCTGCCGACCGCGGCTTCCGGGTTGCGACGGGTGTCTGAGGCCATCACGGCGCGGTAGTAGCCGACGTGGTCGGGGTGCTTGAGGCGCAGCCAGGTGTCTCGGCCGGCGCGTCGCAGGTACGGGATGACGCGGCCGGGGTGGCGCAGGGCATATCCCGTCTTGTGGGTGAGGGCGGCGCGGTTGTTACGCAGTTTCTTCGGTGTCTTGGCGTCGGCGGGCATGGTGAAGCGACCTCCGTGCGAAAGGGGATCCCGTGGGGGATGAAGGAGAGGAAAGGGATGAAGGCGATGTGACGCGATGCGGTCCCGCGGTCAGACGCGGCGACGCAGGAGCAGCACGGTTGCGATCGTGAGCACAGTGGCGAGAGCGCCGAGGGCGGCGGTGTCGGTCCACTGGAAGATCCAGTAGTCACCGGCCGGGTTGGCTTGGTAGAAGCGGGCCACGTACCCGTGCCCTGCCATGCACTCCTTGAGCTGGGCGCCCGACGGGAAGGGGCAGCTCATCGCGTCGTCGTGGCGGCCGGTGGCGGTGATCAGACCGTAGTCGCCAGTCGACCACTTCTCGGCCATCGGCGGTTTGGGGATGCTGCCGGCGCTGACGTAAGTGTGTGGCGGGACCAGCAGCCGGGCCCGGTGCGCCCACTCCAGCAGGAGCGTCATCACCCCTGTTGCCAGCAGGGTCAGGACCATCGCCGTCAGCACCCGGCGAACCAGCAGACCCAGCAGGGTGCCAGCCGCCAGGCCGAACAGGGCAGCCGCGACAACGCGGGGGCCTGAGCCGCTCAGGGCCGCGTTCTCGTACCAGAACAGGCCGTAACTCCGGTCGGCGGCCGGCCGCCACCACCAGGCGAACACTCCCGCGAGCAGGCCGGAGAGGGCGGTCGTGGTCACCGCGGCCAGGGCGAACCGGGCGGCGAACCACTGGCCGCGCCTCACGTCCTGCGCGAGGATCATGCGGTGTGTGCCCAGTTCCCGGTCGCGGCCCAGCAGGGGGGCGCCCCAGAAGACGCCGATGAGGACGGGCAGGGCGATGTTCAGCGCTCCGAGGTACTTCAGCGGCTCGACGTCCAGCAGCAGGGGCAGACCGGTGTCGGACCGTGTGCAGTACAGCGGACCGGTGGCGCAGTGGTCGAACAGCCCGCTGTGCAGGGCGTCCAGCATGCCCGAGCGGTAGTACGCGGCGATCGCGGCAGCGACGAGCAGGGCGGTCGCGCCGATGCCGGCCGACACGCGCTGCTGGCGCCATGCGAGCCAGAGGGAGCCCTTCACGCCGCCGCCTCCGTCCGCTCGGCGGGGGCGGGGTGCCCCGGCTCACCAACCTGGAGATAGCCGATCAGGATGCCCTCCAGGCCGGGCCGTTCGATGTGCCAGTCGCCGCGTATCGGTCCGCACTGCCGTATCAGGGCGGTCAGCTGCCTGCCGCCGGTGCGGCTCCGCACGACGGTGTGCTGTCCGGCAAGGATGTCGGCCTGGCCGGCGGGTCCGGTCAGTACTGCATGGTTCCTACGCAGTACCTCAACGTCTTCGCTCAGCTCAACGCGGCCGTCCCGCAGTACCAGCACCCAGTCGCAGGTCTCCTCGAGTTCGGGCAGGACGTGCGAGGACAGCACAATGCTCATGCCGCGCTCTACGGCCTCGGCCATCAGCTGCGCCATGATCTCGCCTCGTGCCACGGGGTCCAGGTCGGCCAATGGCTCGTCGAGAAGCAGGAGTTCGGGTCGCTTGCCCAGTGCCAGGGCGAGCGCGACGCGAGTGCGCCGTCCGGGAGACAGCTCGCCGACGCGGGCGTGGAGCGGGATGTCGCCCTCGCGAACGATCCGCTCGGCGGTCGTCCGGTCCCACGAAGAGTTCAGCTTCTCACCCATCAGCAGGGTGTCTGCCACGGTGAAACGCGGGTAGAGCGGCTTGTCCTGGGTGAGCAGAGCGACGCGGGCGCGGGCCTCCGACGCGCCGGGTACCACTCCCAGCACACTCAGCTGCCCGGAGGCGGGTCGGAGCAGCCCGCCGGCCAGGTGCAGCAGTGTGCTCTTGCCGGCGCCGTTACGTCCGACGAGCGCGGTAATGCGGCCGTCAGGCACGGTGAACTCGCAATCCTGCAGAGCCCAGCTGCCCCGCCTCCGGTGCCGGAATCCCAGCTTCGTGGCGCACAGCGCCGCCGACGCGTCAGGCCCGGTCATGCGTTCTCCTTCTTTCGTTCCCGGTCCCCCGGGGTTGTGCTGTCGTGCTCGTTGTCGTAAGCGTCCAGGGCGGCTGTGACCAGGGCGAGGACATCTGCCCGCTCCAGCCCCGCGGCCCGCGCGCGGGCCACCCAGTCGGCGACCTTCTGGCGCAGCGGAGAGTCGCTCTCCGCCCCGGGCCGGGCGAGCGACCGCGTCACGAAGGTCCCGAGGCCACGGCGCAGTTCGACCAGACCAGCCTGTTCCATGTCGCGGTAGGCCCGCAGCACGGTGTTGGGGTTGATGGCGGTCGCCGCCACCACCTCCCTGGCCGTGGGCAGCTTGTCCCCGACCTGCAAGGTACCCATCCGCAGCGCCCGTTCGGTCTGCTCGATGATCTGCACGTAGGCCGGCACGCCACTGCCACGGTCGATCCGGTAGTCGATCACATCGCCTTCCCCCGCTCGACCATGCTTGTGTTAATGAATTAATGGAAGCCTAGTTGATGTCCGGCGACGATTTCAAACCCGCCGGGAGAACGACTGGAGTGCACCGGCCACCGGCATCCAGCTGCACACGTGTTCCGTCATCCCCTCGCACGCGGAGCGCGGCAGCCGGACGAGGCCGCGTCGCCGCCCAGGCGAGGCTGCCTGCATGTGTGCGGTGCACGAGTGGCATGGCGCAGCCGGGTGGGTGACGTTGCCGGAACCGACTCATGCTGGACGGAGTAGAACTGACAACTGTCCCGCGTCAAGCAGTTGGCAGGTTTTCGGGTTCGGGAAAGTTGGGGACGAGCGGGTCCGCGGCGCCGGTGTGGACGTCGTGGGGCCGGTTCCAGGCCAGGGCCTCGTGCGGTCGGACGGTGTTGTAGTCGCGCCGGTAGTCCTCGGCGTGCCGGACGAGGTCGAGGGCGTCGGGTATCTCCTCGAGGAACAGCTTCTCGTACTTGAGCGAGCCGAAGCCGCGCTCGCGTGAACCGTTCTGGCCGGGCGTGCGGACCCGGGTGCGGACGTGTCGCAGCTCCGGGCGGGTGGCGATGAACGCCTCGAACCGGAACGAGCGGAACGGTCCGCCGTTGTCGGTGACGATGGTGACCAGCGGCTTCACGGTCCCGTCCGCGTCGCGCAGGGCGAGCTCGGCCAGTGGCTTTCCGGCCAGCGACTCCGCTTCCCTGATGGCGAGTTCGATCGCAGCGACGGCGTCGTGCTGGTTCGCGGTGGGCGACCCGTGCCAGCCCAGCTCGTACTTCGACCAGTAGTCGCGACAGCCCGCGAGCCGCCAGGTGCCGCCCGAGGCGGTCTCGAACTCGGAGAAGTCGCGCTGCCAGACCTGGTTCGGGCCGGTCGGCTCGGTCGCGAAGGCGGCCTTGCGGCGGGCGGCGAGCTGGCGCCGTTCCCGCTGGTAGTTCGCCTCCAGCAGCAGGCCCTCATCCGCTCGGTAAATGGCTGTCGGACCGGCGCAGCGAACGGGCCGCGGGCATGGTGGCGGAGTACCGGGCCGACATGCTCGACGGTCTTGGGATGATCTGGTCGGTGCCGGACGCGCGGTTCGAGGCCGGGCTGTCGTGTGCGCGGGTCTGGGCGAAGGAGCACGCCGGGTCGCTCGCGGCTCCCGCGCGGGCGTCGGTCGGCGGGTACGCGATCGGAACGCGGCTTGCGGAACTGCGGGCCGCCGCGCAGGTGCCCGCCGGTGAGCCGGGCGCGCTCGCGCCCGAGCGGCGCCGCGCGTTGGAGGAGATCGACCCGTTCTGGTGCCCGACCTGGCCGATCACCTGGCAGCGCACCTACAGCGTGGCGCGGATGTGGTGGCTGGAGTCCGACGGCCGTGTCGACTGGGCCGCGCTGCCCGAGGAGACGGTGTTGGAGGGTGAGCAGCTCGGCCGCTGGGTCGTGGCGCAGCGCGGCAGCTTCCCCGGGCTGGAGAGCGACCAGCAGGACTTGCTCACCGCGCTCGGCATCGAACCAGACCCGGAGCTGGTCGCCGCCAAGCAGGCCGTCGAGGCGAAGCCGAAGACGTCCCGTGCGGACCGCTTCGCTCAGGGCCTGGCCGCGCTCGCGGCGTTCGCGGGGCGGGAGGGCCACGTGCGGGTTCCGCGGCCGCACAAGGAGCCGCTGGAGATCACGGTGGCCGGCCCCGGCGGCGAAGAGAGCACCGAGGTCGTGCACGTGGGGCTCGGGGCGTGGCTGAACAACCAGAAGGCCCGCCGCGCCAAGCTCACCCCGGGGCAGCTCGCGCAGCTCGCCTAGCACGGCGTGGAGTGGGCGTAGAGCGGGCGCGGCGTGAGCTTGGGTTCGCGTTGGACGTTCACTCGGCCGGAGCAGCCTGATCGCCTCGTATGCGTTCTGTTTTTCCTTTCGCTGGCAGGGGCCGGAGGGGCATAGCACTGCCGGGAGGAGGCTGGTGCCGAGCGGCGTGTCGACCACGCCTTCGCACTTTGAGTGATGACCTGACTACTCAAGGTAAGGATCATGTGATGCGTCTCCGTATTGCTTTCAGCGCCGCAGCCCTCGCCGCCAGCGCCTGCCTCCCGCTGGCCGGCATATCCATGCGCAGGATCTCGACTGCGCCAACTTTTCCACCCAGGAGGAAGCACAGGCGGTGTTCAGCGCCGACCCGTCGGATCCCAACAACCTGGACGCCGACCACGACGGCATCGCGTGCGAGACCCTGCCCCACGCCGCCACGGGCACTGTCACGACAGCTCCGGTCGCTGGCAGCTCGCCGGCCGCGTCCGCTCCCGCAGCGGCGGTGCAGGCACCCGTCGGCAGCGTGCCGGCCGGCACCGGACCCGCGCGGGATGACACACAGCTCCTGCTCGCCGCCGGCCTGGCCAGCGGGGCCCTGCTCGCGGCCGGCGGCGCCGGCATCGCGCGCCGACGGCTGGGCAGCCGGTCGAACTGACCACCCGCTCCTGGGCGTGGGGGGGGGGGGGGGGGGCCCCCCCGCGGGGGTTGTGCGCGGCCCCACCCGGGGGCCGCCTCGGGTGGGGGGGGGGGGGGGTGCGCCCCCCCCCCCAACAACAGGG
>NZ_JBFBJY010000164.1:0-7291 GCF_040702125.1 Kitasatospora sp. NPDC085895
CAGGGGGGACCCTGTGGGAGAGTAGGACGCCGCCGAACAATTCTTGAGAGAAGCCCCGCCCGGGGACACCGGGCGGGGCTTCTCGCATTTCCGGACCCATTCCGGCCCCGACTCCCCGGCCCGCGTGTGTCGGCGGCACGACAGGTTTCTTGCAGGGCTGGAACATTCGTTGACCCGGGAACGGGCCGGCTGGAACGCTGAGAGCGTGAGCCAAGCCGAGAGCCTCGTCGGGCGCCTGCACGTCGATCTGCGACGTCATGCCAGCGCCATCTGTGCCGCCTGCCGTTGACGGGCAGGCCCGCCACCGCGCCATGACGGCGCGCCGCCTCGCCGGCCTCACCTGAGCCCCCTGCCGCACTCCGGCGTACCCGGGCTCCGCTCGCCGACCGTTCCTCGGGCCTTCCGGCCGATGGCGGTCGTTCGTCTCGCACTCCCTGTGTCACCGCTCTCCCGTGACGGGTTCCTCCGTGCTGTCCGGCTGCCGCCGACGTCGTGGTGTTCGCGTCCCGGGGGAGGGGTGTGCCGCCCTTCCCGCAAAGGACCTCCGCCATGCCCGCCACCTCCCGTCGCCAGTTCCTCGCGCTCGCCGCCGTGGGGGTCGCCGCCACTGCCTGCGGCCGGGCCACCGCCTCCGCCGGCTCCGGATCCGAGACGAAGAAGCTCAGGTACCAGGGCTGGGCGGGGCAGGTGACCCTGCCCGAACTCGCCGAGGACCTCGGCTACTTCGGTGATGTGAAGCTCGAATGGGTCGGCAACACCATCAGCGGCCCGCAGGACATCCAGTCCGCGGCGACCGGCCAGATCGACTTCGGCGGCGCCTTCAACGGCGCGGTCGTGAAGCTGATCGCGGCCGGTGCCCCGGTGAAGGCCGTGATCAGCTACTACGGCGTCGACGAGGCCGCGTACAACGGCTTCTACGTGCTGCAGGACAGCCCGATCCGTTCCGCCCGCGACCTGCTCGGCAAGAAGGTCGGGATGAACACCCTGGGTGCGCACAGCGAGGCCATCCTCGACATCTACCTGCAGCGCAACGGGCTCTCGCCGGCGGAGATCGCCAAGGTCGAGCCGATCGTGGTGCCGCCGGTCAACACCGAGCAGTCGGTACGGCAGAAGCAGATCGAGGTCGGGGTGCTGGGCGGCGTCCTGCGGGACAAGGCCCTGGCGGCGGGCGGCATCCGCCCGCTGTTCAGCGACTACGACCTGCTGGGCCGGTTCAGCGCGGGGACGTACGTCGTCACCAACCGCTTCCTCAAGCAGAACCCGACCACCGCGCGGACCTTCGTCACCGGTGTGGCCAAGGCGATCGAGTGGACCAGGACCACGCCGCGGGAGGAGGTCATCGCCCGCAGCGTCGAGATCGTGAAGAAGCGCGGCCGCAACGAGGACACCGCGGCCCTGAAGTACTGGAAGTCCGCGGGCGTGGCGGAGACCGGCGGCCGGATCACCGACGACGAGTTCAAGATCTGGATCGACTGGCTGGTCGAGCACGGCGACATCAAGGCCGGCCAGGTGAAGCCGACCGACCTCTACACCAACGAGTTCAACGGCTACCCCGCGGCCGCGGCGACGGCCGCGAGCCCCTCCCCGAGCAGGAGTTGAGCGATGAGCGCCGACATCTCCTTCCGTTCCGTCAGCAAGGTGTTCCAGGTCCGCGGCGGGGGCGACTTCACCGCCGTGGACCGGGTGGACCTCGACATCGCCGCCGGTGAGTTCGCCGTGCTCGTGGGGCCGAGCGGTTGCGGCAAGTCCACCCTGCTCGACCTGCTGGGCGGGCTCACCGCGCCCACCTCCGGCGAGATCCTGCTGAACGGCCGCCCGGTGACCGGGCCCGGGCCCGACCGCTCCACCGTCTTCCAGCAGTACGCGCTGCTGCCCTGGCGCACGGCCCAGGGCAACGTCGAGTTCGGCCTGGAGTCGATCGGCGTGCCGAGACGCCGACGCGCCGCCCGGGCACGGGAGTACCTCGCCCTGGTGGGCCTCACCGGCTTCGAGGACCGGCACCCGCACGAGCTGTCCGGCGGCATGAAGCAGCGCGTGGCGATCGCCCGCAGCCTCGCCTACGACCCCGAAGTGCTGCTGATGGACGAGCCGTTCGCGGCGCTCGACGCCCAGACCCGCGAGTCGCTGCAGGACGAGCTGCGGCGGATCTGGCAGCAGACCGGGAAGACCGTCCTGTTCATCACCCACGGCATCGAGGAGGCGGTCTACCTCGGCGGGCGGGTGGCCGTGCTCACCTCCCGCCCGGGCCGGGTCAAGCAGGTCGTCCCGATCGACCTCGGCGACCGGAGCGCCGCCCGGGACCTGCGCTCCAGCCCGGAGTTCGCCCGCTACCGGCACGAGATCTGGAGCCTGCTGCACGACGAGGTCAGCCGCGCCCAGCAGTTGGAGAGAGAGGTCAGCGCCGCATGAGCACCGACGTCCGCCCGTCCGCCCCGCCCGTCCTCACCAAGCCCAAGCCCAAGCCCGACTCCGGGGCGCCGGCCGCCGAAGCCCCGGCCGTTCCGCCCCGGGAGGGTGCCCGTGCCGCGCGCCGCCGCTCCAGGCTGCCCCGTCTGCTGCTGGCCGGCCTCGGCAAGACCGTCGCGATCGCCGCCCTGCTCGCCGTGTGGGAGGCGGCCCCGCGGCTGAACCTCGTCGACCCGACCTTCCTGCCACCGTTCAGCCAGGTCGTCGACGCCTGGTTCGGCCTCTTGGACAGCGGCCAGCTCGCGACCAACACCCAGGCAAGCCTGACCCGTTCGCTGAGCGGCTTCGGCCTCGCCGTCGCGCTCGGCGTGCCGCTCGGCCTGCTGATCGGCTGGTACCGGCCGGTCGCCAACCTGCTCAGCCCGGTGCTCGAACTCTTTCGCAACACCGCCGCGTTGGCGCTGCTGCCGGTGTTCGTGCTGATCCTCGGGATCGGGGAGACCTCCAAGATCTCCATCGTGCTCTACGCGTGCATCTGGCCCGTGCTGCTGAACACCATCAGCGCCGTCCGCACCGTCGACCCGACCCTGCTGAGGCTCGCCCGTTCACTGAACCTCTCACCGTTCCGGCTGTTCCAGAAGGTGATCCTGCCGGCCTCCGTACCGACCGTGTTCACCGGGATCAGGCTGGCCGGCGCGGTCTCCATCCTCGTCCTGGTCGCCGCCGAGATGGTCGGCGCCAAGGCCGGGCTCGGCTACCTGATCAACGCCTCCCAGTTCAACTTCGCCATCCCGCAGATGTACGCGGGCATCGTCACCATCTCCGTGATCGGCGTGCTCTTCAACCAGTTGCTGGTCGCCCTGGAGCGCCGCTTCACCGCCTGGCGCGCACCGGTGGGGGGCTGATCGATGGGCGAGACCCTCGAACTGACCGCGGACGTCCTGGTGGTGGGCGGCGGCCCGGCCGCCACCTGGGCCGCCCTCGACGCGGCCCGGGCCGGCGCCGACGTCGTCCTCGCCGACAAGGGCTACTGCGGCACCAGCGGCGCGACCGCCGCCGGCGGCACCGGAGTCTGGTACGTGCAGCCCGACCCGGTCGCCCGGGAGGCCGCCATGGCGAGCCGCGAGGGCCTCGGCGGGCACCTCGCCGACCGCGGCTGGATGGCCCGCGTCCTCGACCGCACCTACGCCAACATCAACGAACTGGCGGAGACCGGCGGATACCCCTTCCCGACGGCGCCCGACGGCCGCCAGCCGCGCAACGGACTGCAGGGCCCGGAGTACATGCGGCGGATGCGGATCAGGACCCGCCGCGCCGGGGTGCGCATCCTCGACCACAGCCCGGTCACCGAACTGCTCACCGCCGCCGACGGATCGGTCGCCGGCGCGGCCGGCCACCGGCGGCAGGCCGGGCACCCCTACCGGGTGCGGGCCGGCGCGGTCGTCCTCGCCACCGGCGGCTGCGCGTTCCTCAGCGGGGCCCTCGGCACCGACACCGACACCGGCGACGGCGCCCTCTACGCGGCCGAGGTCGGCGCCGAACTCTCCGGCATGGAGTTCTCCAACGCGTACGGCATCGCGCCCGAGCACACCTCCGTCACCAAGACCGCCTTCTACTCCTTCGCCACCTTCCACCGGGAGGACGGCAGCGTCCTGGAGGGCGCCGCCAGCCAGGGCGGCCGATCGGTCATCGCCCGCGAACTGCTCGACGCCAAGGTCTACTGCACCCTCGACCGGGCCGACCCGGCCGCCCGGCAGGCGATGCGGCTCGCCCAGCCGAACTTCTTCCTCACCTTCGACCGGCTCGGCATCGACCCGTTCACCCAGCGGTTCGCGATCACCCTGCTCGCCGAGGGCACCGTCCGCGGCACCGGCGGCATCCGGATCGCCGACGCGGACTGCCGCACCACCGTGCCCGGCCTCTACGCGGCCGGCGACGCCGCCACCCGCGAGGAGATCTGCGGCGGCTTCACCGGCGGCGGCAGCCACAACGCGGCCTGGGCGATGTCCTCGGGCAGCTGGGCCGGCACCGGCGCCGCCCGGTACGCCCTCGGGCTCGGCCGCGCCGCCCGCACCCGGCCCGTGCGGGCCGCGGGCGGAGCCGGACTGCGGCCGACCGGCGGCGGCGGCGCCGACCACCGCGAGGTGATCGCCGCCGTCCAGGGCGAAGTCCTGCCGTACGACAAGAACTACCTGCGGCACGGCGACACCCTCACCGCCTCGCTCCGGGTGCTCGACGACACCTGGCGGCAGCTGCGCGCCGGACTGCGCGGCGAGGGCCGCGACACGATCCGCACCCGGCAGGCCGCCGCGCTCGCCGCCAACGCCCGCTGGATGTACCGCTCCGCGCTCGCCCGCACAGAGAGCCGCGGCATGGCCCGCCGACTCGACTTCCCCGACCAGGACCCCGCCCAGCACCACCGGATCGCCACCGGCGGTCTGGACGAGGTCTGGACCCGCCCCGTGAAGGAGCCCGCCGTGAAGGAGCCCGTGTGATCGAACTCGTCTCCGCCGCCCGCTGCATCGCCTGCGACAAGTGCATCAGGGTCTGTCCCACCGACGTCTTCGACCGCGGCGCGGACGGCATCCCCGTGATCGCCCGGCAGGACGACTGCCAGACCTGCTTCCACTGCGAGGCCAACTGCCCCGTCGACGCCCTGTACGTCGACCCGCGCACCCGGCCGCAGCCCGTCCCGCACGACGAGGACGACCTCGCCGGCGCCGGACTGCTCGGCAGCTACCGGGCCCGGATCGGCTGGGGCCACGGCCGCACCCCCGGGGCGCTGCAGGCCATCGGCCCAGCCTTCGGGACCGCACCCATCACCTCCTGAAACCCCCGACCCGCACCACGAAGAGGAGCACACCCATGACCGCGTTCGAGCTCCACAAGGTCGGCGGCCGGATCGGCGCCGAGATCACCGGCATCGACCTCGCGCAGCCGCTCGACGAGCAGACCGTCACCGCGCTGAACGACGCCCTCGTCGCCCACAAGGCGCTGTTCTTCCGCGGACAGCACCTCGACGACCAGGGCCAGACCCGCTTCGCCGGCTACTTCGGCCCGCTCACCACCGCCCACCCGACCGTGCCCTCGCTCGACGGACAGCCCAACGTCCTCGCCGTCGACAGCGAGGACGGCGGCCGCGCCAACCAGTGGCACACCGACGTCACCTTCGTCCGCACCCCGCCCAAGGCGTCCACGCTGCGCAGCCTCGTCGTCCCGCCCTACGGCGGCAACACCCTGATCGCCGACGCCCAGGCCGCCTACCGCGACCTCCCCGAGCAGCTGCGGGAGTTCGCCGACCGGCTCTGGGCCGTCCACACCAACGACTACGACTACGCGCAGGGCAAGGAGCTCGACGACGCCGAGGCCGAGCGCCGGGCCGTCTTCACCTCCCGCACCTACCGCACCGCCCACCCCGTGGTCCGGGTCCACCCCGAGTCCGGCGAACGCGGCCTGTTCATCGGCGGGTTCGCCGAACGCATCCTCGGCCTGCCCGCCGGCGCCTCGCACGACCTGCTGCGCACCCTGCAGTCGTACGTCACCCGGCCCGAGAACGTGGTGCGCTGGCGCTGGTCGGTCGGCGACGTCGTGCTCTTCGACAACCGCTCCACCCAGCACTACGCGCCGGACGACTACGACGACCTGCCGCGCCGCCTGCACCGCGTCACCGTCGCCGGCGACGTGCCGGTCGGCGTCAGCGGCGAGCCCAGCTACATCGTCGAGGGCGACGACGCCGCGCACTACACCGGCTGAGCCGGGCCACCGAGCGGCACCGCACCGGCCGCGCCGCGGGCACACCGCCCGCGGCGCGGCCGGGCGCGTTCACCTCCCCCACACCTCCGCGACCCGCGCGGCGATCCGGCGGCCCTGTGCGAGGCCGGCCGCCGCGGCCGGCGTCCGCACCGCCGGGTCCAGCGGGTTCACGCCGAACGCGGCCGCGGACGCCTCGTCCGGGGTCACCGCCAGCACCGCCGCACCGCGCGCCTCCAACGCGGCGACCTGCGCGGTCAGCGCCTCGTCCGGCAGCGGCGCCAGCACCAGCACCCGGCCGCCCTCGGCCAGGTCGGCGTTGGCCGAGCTGCGGACACCGCCGTCCACGTACCGGGAGCCGTCCACCGAGACCGGCGGCCAGATCCCCGGGACGGCGCAGCTCGCCGCCACCGCATCGACCAGGCCCACCCCGGACTCCCGGTCGATCAGCACCTCCTCGGCCGTGCCGGCGTCCACCGCCACCAGGGTGAGCGGCCACGCCGGCCAGTCGTGCCGCGGCAGCCTCCCCTCGATCACCTCGCGGCGGGCCGGTTCGGACACCGTCTCCGCGGCCAGGGCCATCTCGCAGACCGCCCGGCGCAGTTCCAGCGGGTCGACGGTCTCCTCGACGAGCTTCCCCCAGACCGCGGTCAAGGTGGCGACCGTGGCCGGGTCGGGGGTCAACTCGGCGTTCTGCAGAGGGGGTTCGCTCTGCCGGCGGTAGAGCTCGGCGAGCGGCAGACCGCTCGCCAGCTGACCCGCCACGGTGGAACCCGCCGACGTGCCCACCACCTGGTCCGCCGTGCCGGCCACGGCGACGCCCTCCGCCTCGAACCCGGCCAGCAACCCGGTCAGCCAGGCGATCCCCGCCAACCCGCCCCCGCCGAGCACCAATGACTTCCGGTCCGTCATCCCCGCCTCCTCGTCCGTGGGAGCCGGGCGTGGGTGCCGCGCTCCGAGAGTGCCAACGGGCCGGAGCGGGCTGGGTGTTCCGTGTCGGAAGCGCGCTCCGTGTCGCAGGTGGTCACACCTGAGGGGCGGGGGGGGGGGGGGGGGCGGGGCGGGGGGGGGGGGGGGGGGCCCCCCCCCCGCGGGGGGCGCCGCCGGGGGGGGGGGGGAGGGCGGGGGGGGCGCG
>NZ_JBFBJY010000165.1:0-7281 GCF_040702125.1 Kitasatospora sp. NPDC085895
CCCCACCGCTCGTCGATCTCGGCGGCCAGGGAGGGGAGTTCGAGAAGAAGGTCACGCGACCGGGGCCACCAGGCCCCGTCCAGTCGGCCGGCCCGCACGCCCTGGGGCGCGAGGGAGAGCCGCACGGGTGATTCGGGGGCGGTCGGCGCCGTCGCAGGATCGAGGATCGCAGTCATAATCAAGGACCTGTCTCCGAACCCGGCCTGGGCCGGGTCGGGGATAGCCGTTCGCCGGAGACGACGCCAGTGTCCGGTGCCGGCATGCGAAGTGCCTTCGGTGATGTCCAGGTTACTCTCGATCCGGCCTGAACCCGGCATGGTCGTGAGGTCAGATTTTCCGCCCGGCGTTGACGGGCCGAGACGGCGCGGCTGCGGGCGGGTGAGCGGCAGACCGCCGATGCCCTGAGTACCGACGGCTACTGGGCCACGCTGACGGGCCCGGCCCGGATCCAGCACCGCGCCGTGCTCACCCACACCGTCCTGCCCGAGTAACCCCTGCCCGAGGCCTCGGCGGTGGCAGTAGCCGTCGCGCCCGCCGCCTCGCCGAAACCCGTGCCGGAGCTCGGCGGCTCTACGGCCGCGACCAGTCCCGGTGCCTGCTGGCGCTCGCCGTCCGGGATTGCAGACGCGGCCCGTTCACGGCCGCGATGCAAGACGGCCTGATGCATCGGAGCGGTGCAGCGCCGGGTCTCAACTGCTGCTGCTGGAGAACAGCAGGCCGCCGTCGGCCAGGGGCCGGCGCGCGGGCGCCGGGGCCGGCGGCTCGGCGGCCAGCGGCGGCAGGAACAGGGCCCGGTCGACCGGCGGCAGCGGGCGGCGGCCGGTGCCGGTGGGCCGGTCGGTGGCAGGGGCGGAGAACTCGGGCAGGCCCAGCGGGCGACGATCTTCCTTCACGCCAAGGAGTATGACCGGCCGCCAGGCCGGTATACACCCTCGTTTCCCGCTGCTGCGCCCAACTCGGTCACCCGCCCGGGCCGGGCCCGGGCACGGCTTGGGTGCTGCGCCTACCGGTCGGCAAGCGCGGCCCGGAACTCCTGGGTGGTCACGAACACCGACCCGCGTACCGCCCGCTGCCGGCCATCGGCCCGGTTCCGCTCGGCCGTCTCGACCGCGGCCCGCATCCGCTCCTGGCGGTAGCGGTCGACCGCGTCGGCGAACTCCTCGGGCACCGGACGGCGGTCGACGATCCCCGTGACGGCCCCGTACAGCGTCGGGGCGCCGTACGTCTCGGCCCGCCAGCCGAGTGTGCGGGCGGCGGTCCGCATCGCCGAGCGCAGCAGGGCGAGGCCGCCGAGGTCTTCGGTCTCGGTCCGGGTTAGGCGCACCTCCCATGATCCGCCGTAGCCACCGGCCTGCGGCGGGCAGGAGCGGGTGAGCAGCGGGGGCAGGACGGCGACCAGGCGGCGGTGGCGGGTGTCGGCGATGTAGGAGGGCACGCGTCGGAGCCTAGGACGCGTGCACCGGGCTGCGCGGGCGGTCAGGGATAGTCCGACGAACGGCATCCGGCTACCGGGCCCAGCGCTGGATCGGTGCTGGTCACGCGGGGTTGATTCGCCCGCTGGGTGGTGTATGCGCGTGCGGTTCCCCCTCCTGGCTAGGTGTTCGGCGGGTCTCGGAATCGGTGCCCACGGGGGGTTGATCGGCGCCGTGAGCTCCCTACTGTCCCGGCCTGTCGGACCGCTGAGGACCAGTCAGGGTGCCCATCTCCCGCTGCCGTCCCGAGCGGATCCGACGTCCACCACCCGCATCGAGCGAATGGAGAGAGCAGCGTGGACGAGGCCGAGAAGAAGCCGCACGGCGCCGGCGAGGCGACGGGCCAGCCAGAGGACGGTGGCGAGCGGCGGGTACAGCCGCCCGGGGCCGCGGGCGGCGGCCGGGTGGTCCCGGCGCGGCGGGACCCGTCGGGGTGGAGTGGTCTGGTGGTCGGGCGGCTGCTGTCCGGCGCCGGGTCGCGCGTGGCGGGCGAGCTGTGGCGGCTGGTCACCGAGCAGCCGTCCGGCGAGCGGGAGTAGAACGCGGCGGCGGTCCGGCCCCTGTCTCGGGGCCGGACGGCCGGTGCGCTCTGCTCAGTGGGCGTCGTGGGCGTCGAGGAAGGCCTCGATGTCGGCCAGGAGGGTCTCGGCCTGCGTCTTGAGCGCGCTGGTCGGGGCTCCGTGGCCGCGGTCGGGGGACTCGTTCAGTGCGTGGCGGATGGTGCCCACGACCAGGCGCAGGATCCGGTCGGCGTCCTTGCCGTCCTTTTCGGCGATCGCCGCGTGGGCCTCGTCGAGTGCCGGGGCGATCGCCCGCTCGTGCTGCGGCTTGGCGTAGGGGCGGGCCTCGGCCCACAGCGTGGTGGCGCGGTCGGCGAGCGGGATGAGGGCCGCGGCGGCGCGCTGGGCGCCGAGGGTGCTGCGGACCACGATCAGCCCCGCGGCGTTCGAGGGCTGCGCCGCCGTCCGCGCGGTCTTCGCCACCGTCACCGCCCACGTCACCGCACCACCGGCCCGTACCCGCCACCGTCTGGGAACTCGCCACCCCCGACGGCGACTTCGAGGCCGACCCGGAGACCCTCCCCGTCGCGCTCGCCGCCGCCCTCCGCGCCGCCCCGCCCGGCCGCCGGGTCACCGCCGCCGGCTGGACGGCGGCGCTCGTGTCGACCCGCACCCGTGCCGTCCCCGGCCCGGACGCAGCACTCGACCTGCTCGGCCCGGCCCGCCGCCTCGCCTTCGTCCGCTGGCTCGACCACGCCCGCGCCCACCGCCTCACCCTCGTCCCCGGTCTCGAACACCCCGGCGGCCCGTCACAGCCCGACAACCACCACCGCCACTGACCCCACCGGGAGCCGAGTCCTGCCGGTCCGGGAAGGCGCAAACCTGCCAGCCGGTGTGCTTTCGGGCGGCCCCGCTGCTTCCCTCTCAGCAGCCGCGGCCTCGGTCCGTGCACCACCCGAAGGCTGCACCACTCGAAGGCCGTACAGCGTCGGCGCTGCTGGTCACCGCAGAACGTGAACCGGGACGACCGGCCACCAACTCCATGACGCCGAAGACCGCGCCGTCGGAATCGGTGCCGTAGTCGTGGACAGCGACGACATGCCGGTCGCAGATGCGGCCCAACGCCCGGGCCTCGGCGGCGAGACGCCGCTGAGCACGCAGGTCGCCATAGGCGGAGGGCAAGGTCCTGACTACCACCGCAGGGCCGATCCGCTCCTCGACGGCCCGCCAGACAACCCCCATTCCGCCCCGACCGAGAACCTCCTCCAACCGGCACCGCCAAGCCGACGGAGCACCGAAGGCCTTGTGCTCGCCGAGTGCCGGGTGCTCGCCGAGTGGCCTGCCGGGGAGGCCGAGCCGGTCCAGTTCTGGCTCTCCGACCCCCGCCAACACCCCGCTGCCTACCAGGACCGAACTGTTCTGGCGGTCCGCCGGCGAGGTCGGCGAGGTCTTCACCATGCCCCCGCAGCCGCCCGCGATCCCGTTCGAGGGCTACCTGCCCGAGCGTGCCTGCTCTCCCCGGAGCAGGTCACCGAGTACTCCTGGCCGCGGATCTGGACCCGGACCTCCGCACGCAGGTCCGGGCCTGGAGCGCCCGCCAGAAGACCGGCTTGGAGCCGCGGCACTGCCCGGAGCGGAGGACGCCTCCTACGACCGCGAGTTGTCCGTCGCGCCCGGTTGGAAGACCGGCGGCTGGGCACCCCGGAGCTTCACCGATCCCGCTCCCCGGTACTGCCGCGTCCGCGACAGCCGGATGGAGCCGCTGCTGACCCTCGCCACGGCGCAGCGGCACGCGGACCTCCACAGCTGGAGCCCGTACGAGGACCGGGCCACCGATTCCGGGCACACCAACTGCCCCGACCCGGCGAGACCGACCATGATCACCGTCGGCGACGCTACAACCAGCAGCTCTACGCCTGCCCGGCATCGCCGGAACACCCGCACACCGCGCTGCTCCAGTAGCCGGTCGGGGTGCCGGCAGATCCGCACGCCGTTCACCCGATCGGCACAGGCGCGCAGCCGTGAACGGCCGAACCCGTACGTCCACAACCCGCTGCCCGCCGTGCGCGATCGAGCCGAGACTGATGTGCTGGGCGCGGGAATGCCTTCTGCGGGGGCTGCCGTCGCAGTACCTGGTCGTGCCAGTGCTTGGGAGAGATCCGGATTGAGTACCTATCGAGTCGCACAAGTCCCGGCCGCCGGCAGGCGCTTCGAGATCGTCGAGCGTTACGTGCCCCAGCCGGGCCCGGGCCACGTACGGGTGGTGGTGGAGGCGTGCGGGATCTGCCACAGCGACACCGCCTTCGTGGATGCCCTCCTGCCGGGCGTTCGGTTCCCGCTGGTGCCAGGCCACGAGATCGCGGGGCGCATCGAGGCCGTGGGCGAGAGCGTCCACTCCAGTTGGCAGGTGGGCGACAGGGTCGCGGTCGGCTGGTTCGGCGGCAGCTGCGGCCACTGCCGGCGCTGTCGACAGGGCGACTTCATCGTCTGCGAGAGCCTGAAGGTGCCCGGTTGGGCCTACGACGGGGGGTACGCCGACGCGATGATCGCACCGGTGGACGCCCTGGCTCGGATTCCCGATGGGCTGTCGGCGGCCGAGGCGGCCCCGCTGGGCTGCGCGGGCGTCACGACGTTCAACGGACTGCGGCGCAGCTCCGCCAAGCCGGGCGATCTGGTCGCGGTGCTGGGCATCGGCGGTCTCGGCCACCTGGCGGTGCAGTACGCGGTCGCCATGGGCTTCGAGACCGTGGCCATCGCCCGCGGGGCCGCCAAGGCGGACTTCGCCAAGGAGCTCGGCGCGCACCACTACGTCGACAGCACGGCGGGCGCCGGCGTCGGGGAGGCGCTGCAGTCGCTCGGCGGAGCACAGGTGGTCCTGGGAACGGCCGCGAATTCCGAGGCCATCACGGCGACGGTGGACGGTCTGGCCACCCGGGGCGAGCTGGTGGTGATCGGCGCGGACGCCGCACCGCTGGGCATCAGCCCGAACCAGCTACTCATGAGCGGCAAGATCATCCGCGGCCACCCCTCGGGCACCGCGCGGGACGTGCAGGACACCATGGAGTTCAGCCTGCTCCACGGCATCCGCCCGATGGTCGAGACGGTACCGCTCGAAGGGGTCACCGCGGCCTACGACCGGATGCTCGCCGGCGCCGCCCGCTTCCGGATGGTCGTCACCACCGGCTGACCGGCGCGCCCGCGTGCCACGGCCCCACCGGGTTCGCCCGGTGGGGCAGTGGCGCGCCGGTCAACGCTCCTCGGGACGGCTCGGCTCCTCCCAGCGGGTGTGGAAGACCCCGTCGCGGTCGACCCGCCGGTAGGTGTGCGCGCCGAAGAAGTCCCGCTGCCCCTGGATCAGGGCCGCCGGCAGCCGCTCCGCCCGCAGGCTGTCGTAGTACGCGAGGGCCGTCGCGAAGCCCGGTGCCGGCACGCCCAGCTGCGCCGCCGTCGAGACCACCCGCCGCCAGGCCGCCTGCGCGGACCCGAGCGCCTCCCTGAAGTGGACGTCGGTCAGCAGGGTGGGCAGCGCCCGGTCCTCGTCGTACGCGGCCTTGATCCGGTTGAGGAACCGGGCCCTGATGATGCACCCGCCGCGCCAGATGGCGGCCATCGCGCCGGGGTCGATCTGCCAGGAGTACTCGGCGCTGCCCGCCTGGATCTGGTTGAAGCCCTGGGCGTACGCGACCATCTTGGAGGCGTACAGGGCCTGCTCGACGTCCTCGGCGAAGCGGTCGAAGGCAGCGCTGTCGAGCCAGGTCTCGGTCGGTCCCGGCAGACCGCGGCCCGCCTCGCGCAGGGGCACGCTGCCGGACAGCGAGCGGGCGAAGACTGCCTCCGCGATGCCTCCGACGGGGACACCGAGCTCCAGCGCGGTCTGGACCGTCCAGCGTCCGGTGCCCTTCTGCTCGGCCCGGTCCAGCACGACGTCGACGAAGGGCCGCCCGGTCTCCGGGTCGGTGTGGGCGAGGATGTCCGCGGTGATCTCGATCAGGTAGGACTCCAGCCGCCCTCCGTTCCAGGTGCGGAACACCTCGGCGATCTGGGCCGGCTGCATACCCGCCGCGTGGCGCAGCAGGTCGTACGCCTCGGCGATCAGCTGCATGTCCGCGTACTCGATGCCGTTGTGGACCATCTTGACGAAGTGACCGGCACCGTCCGGTCCGACGTGCGTGCAGCAGGGCCTGCCGTCGACCTGGGCCGCGATGTCCTCCAGCAGCGGCCCCAGCAACCGGTACGCCTCCTCCGTGCCGCCCGGCATGATGCTGGGCCCCTCCAGCGCACCCTGCTCACCGCCGGAGATGCCGCTGCCGACGAAGTGCAGCCCGCGCTCGCGAAGGGCGGACTCCCGACGTCGGGTGTCGAGGAAATGGGCGTTCCCGCCGTCCACCAGCACGTCGCCCTCGTCGAGGAGCGGGACGAGCTCGTCGATAACGGTGTCGGTCGGATCACCCGCCTTGACCATGATGACGATCATGCGTGGGCGTTCGATCGCCGCGACGAAAGCCTCCGGCGACTTGGCCGGGACGAACTCGCCTTCGTGGCCGAACTCCTCCAGCAAGGCGTTGGTCCTGGCCTGCGTGCGGTTGTGCACGGCGACCCGGTAGCCGTGACGGGCGAAGTTCCTGGCCAGGTTGCGGCCCATCACGGCCAATCCGGTGACGCCGATCCGGGCCTTCGGCTGCTCGGCCATGTGGCTCTCCTACTCGGCGGACAGCGAGAGGACCTCGTCCTCGGGAACCTCCAGGTACGTCTCCCCCTCAACCTCGATCGCCGAGCCGGAGAACGTGGCGAAGACGATTCGGTCGCCGACCTTGACGTCCACCGGGTGCGGCTTGCCGCTCTCCAGGGGCCGGCCGGGTCCCACCGCCACCACCTCGCCCGTACGGGTGTCGGAGTCCGCGACGGGCTCCCCGATCGGCCTGACGACCAGGCGATCGTGCTCCGGGTGGAAGTCGGGCATGGGGTGCTCCTCTGAACTGGGCGGTACGGGTGCAAGCAGGGGGACCGGCGGAACCGGGCGACGGAGGCGCGGACGAAGCGGTCCATATTCGATTCTGCCGGGGTTCCCGGATCCTGCACTGTATGACCCCAGGCCTTCGGCCTCACGGAGTCGGGGCCACCCGGCTGCCCGACGCCTCGCCCGCCGAAGTGCGGCTCCGCAGGATCGCACGGTGGCGGACATACCCACACCCAGACGAACCTGACCAAGCCCTACTAGTACTCCAGCAGTGCTTCGCTATCTGGCCTGGTCAGAGGCGTCGTGGGGAGTGTAGTGGGCTGTTGGTGAGAGAGGGGTGGTCTTCGCGGAA
>NZ_JBFBJY010000166.1:0-7066 GCF_040702125.1 Kitasatospora sp. NPDC085895
ACAGCGTGAACCGGAGGTCGTCACCGTTTCCGGTGAATCCCCATGTGGGTGAACGGATCGCACATCCTGGCGGTCACGGAAGGTTAAAACTCAAGATAAAACGGGAGGGCGGCCTCGGAACTGTCGTGCGGGCCGTTGCCGCTGGAGGCCCGGACCGTTCGGGTTGTGCTTCGGTCAATGGCCTTCGGGGATTCGGGGGGCGGGCGTGCCCAGGGCTGGTGGGGTGGGTGCGGGGATGGGCGTTCGGGGATGGGCCCTGCGCACGGAGGCTTGGGCGGTTCGGCCGAGGCGTAGGAGGAGGGCGTCGGGGAGGAACACGGCGTCGGCGGTGATCATGGCGAAGGAGAAGAGGGGGAGCCCTAGGAGGAGGGCGATCCCGAGGTGCATGCCGAGCAGGACGGCGAGAACGGTGTACTTGACCTTGCTGAACAGGGTGAAGGGGAAGGCGACCTGGACGAGTACGGTCAGGTAGCAGACGGCCGTGAGGAGCAGCGGGTGGCTGTCGGCCAGTGCCGACAGTGCGGGCCAGGGCCGGAACAGGTCGAGGTGGAGGGCGTAGTGCAGTGCGGTGCCGTCGCGCCAGAGGCTTCCTTGCACCTTGGAGAGGCCGGCGGAGCCGTAGAGGATGCAGACCTGGGCGGCGATGACGAACATGCCGCAGTTGTGGAGGAGGACGGCCAGTCGGCTGCGGACGGGCTCGGCGTACCGGCGCCAGGGGTGCACGGGCCCGGGGGTGGGGCGGGCCGACCTTGCCCGGCGGGAGTCCAGCGACCAGCGGCGGCCGCACGCGGTGAGGGCGAGGTAGGTGGCCATCAGTGCGATGAGGTTGTCGCCGCCGTCCGTCATGAGGACGGCACGGCTGTGGAACGAGGTCACCACGAGGGCGAACAGGACGGAGACCGCCCTGGTGTGCCATCCCAGGGCGAACAGTGCGGACGTCACGAGGGCGAGCACGTAGCAGGCTTCGAACCAGGTACTGCTGTCCGAGAGGGTGAGGATGGTGAATTCACCGTTTTGTGCCTGGAGTTCGCGTGCGAGTTCCGGTGTCCACGGCGAGCCGGGCCCCCAGATCTCGTCGCGGTGCGGGAACTCCCGCAGCAGGAAGGTGAGGTAGAGCAGCCCGTAGCCGATCCTGAGCAGGGCGGCGGCGCGCAGGGACACGGCGCGTTCGGTGAGGAAGGCGAACGCGCGGGTGACGGGGTCGTGGCGGGGGTCAGCGGTCATGGGATTCCACCTGCCACCAGGGGAGGTACCTGGCGTTGGAGGGCGTGCTGCCGGAGGGTGCGGTTCGGGGGGTCGATCGCCCGGGTGGTGCGATCGGCGTGCCGGTGACGCGCAACTGGACGGCGTCGAAGGCGGGCGGTGCGTTGCCGGTCAGGCGCCGGGCGGCGATGTTCGCCAGGTACTCCTGCAGCATCCGTGCACGTTCCGTTGTGGGCCGGTCGGTGGGGCCGTTCGTTTCCAGGTAGGCGGCCCACGCGCGGCGCAGCATGTTCTGCGCTGTGTGGCTGGGGAACGCGCTGTGCCGTACGGCGGCGTCGTCGATCGCGGTCAGGTCCTGCCATGCGCCGGTCTGCCGGGAACCGTCCGGGGCCGATGTCGATGCCCGGGCCGAGATCTGCCAGCGCACCGACTCGGGGTTCGGGGCGAACAGTTGCCAGTTCTGCTCGAAGTAGGGGTAGATCCAGGTATCGATCTGCCGTTGGTACTGCCGGGAGACCGCGTTGGACGGTGCGATGTGCAGGAACACCAGGCAGACATGGGTGACTGCCGCCATGACGCACAGGACGGTCGCAACGGCCACCGTGATCGCGGCTGGCAGCGACAGGGCTTGGTCCGAGGACGGGGCCTCCGCCGGTTCGGCCGACGTCGGGGAGGCCTCCGTTGCGGGGGAGATGACGGAGCATCCGGGGGGTGGCCCGCTGTGGTCGGTGTCGTTCATCGCTCCCTCTCTGCGGGCCTGCACTTGCGCGTGTCTGTGGGTGGATGTATCCGGCCGACGTGCGGTGATGTCCCCGCGCGAGGTCACTCGCGTGGGGACATTCACGCCCGTCCCGGGTCGTGGGTCAGGAGACGGACCGCGCGCGTCGGCGCAGGACGAAGACCCCGGCGCCCGCCAGTGGCAGTCCGATGAGCGCGGCGCCCGCCGCGATCTCGATGGTGTTCGGCCCTCTGACTGAGCCGCCGACACCCGTGTCCACGCCGCCGACGGGAGGCCGCCCGTGGCCACCACCGTTGCCGGCCCCACCGTTGCCGGCCCCGCCGGTCGTGCCGCCGGTTGTCCCGCCGGTTGTCCCGCCGGTTGTCCCGCCGGTTGTCCCGCCGGTCGTGCCGCCGGTTGTCCCGCCGGTCGTGCCGCCGGTCGTGCCGCCGGTCGTGCCGCCGGTTGTCCCGCCGGTCGTGCCGCCGGTTGTCCCGCCGGTGGGGCACGTTTCCCGGGTGATGGTGTTGGTGTCCAGGGTGACGGACCCGTTGCGGGCCAGGGCCCGGCCGTCAATGGTCGCCCCGGTAGTGGCCGAGATGGACGTCAGCGCCAGGATGTTCCCGACGAAGGTCGAGTTGGTCCCGATGGTGGCCGAGCTGCCGATCTTCCAGAAGACGTTGCAGGGCGCCGCGCCGTTCACCAGGAGCACCTGGCTCGCGGAGGCGGTGGTGAGCGTGGAGCCTACCTGGAAGATCCACACCGCATTCGGGTCGCCGTGGGCGTCGAGAGTCAGCGTCCCCGTCAGTCCGATCGAGGAGGACGCGGTGTAGACACCCGGATCCAGCGTCTGGCCGCCGAGGTCGCCCGAGATGCTGGCGTCCGAGGCCTGCCCGGCCGCGTTGTTGTAAGCGACGGTCAGGTCGGTCTGCGCCTGCTGTGCGACGGCGTCGGCGGAGTGGATGACACCGTTCACCGTGCCGGGAGGAAAGCCGGTCACCGAGGTCCCCGGGCTCACCCCGACATCCCCCGTGATCGTGCTCGGGCCGGTGTTCGTGACGGACTGGCCGGCCAGGACGGCGAAGCTGTCCGCCGTCCCGAGCGGCACCGCCACGCCGATCGCGTGGGCGGGGGTCGGCAGAACTGCCATCCCCGCGGCGGAGACGGTCAGTAAGAGCGCCGCGGAGAACCGGACGGTGAACCCGCGGCGGGAAGGTGGTGCCGAGACAGCCGAGTTCATTTAGGTGCCAATCTCTCGGGAGGACCTAATGGAATTGAATTCAAGAGGCCGAAGACGTGAGATCTCTTCCCAGGGCTACAAAATGGGGAGGCAATTACGATTCCCTCTTCTAGATGCAGCCCTCCGAGCGGAGATCGCATGCAAATACGATATGCGGCCAGCCCGGTGCGTCCACGCCATTGAGGTCGGCGCATACGGGTGACTCTTCGTGATCAACAGTGCAGGTCTGCACGGCGCTTGACTAGCGTCGACGATCGGAGAATTCCCCACCCTGGTGCTCGCGTAATTCCCCATGGAACGGCGGTCGCCCCTGGGAGGCCTCTGGGGGATTAGTGGCCGCAGCCCTGGGGAATTACGTGATCGTCCACAACTTGCAATCAGGTAATGGACGGCCCGGGCCCAGTAGGTCGGGCGGTGGTCCGATGTGTGCGCATCACCCGTTCGGTCTCGGGGTGTCACCGCACTGCGCTGTCGTCGGATGAAACGATGAGAGAACCTCGGATCGGCCCATCCCGGTGGCCCCGAGTTCGCCGGGGCCGGCCGCTGACACTTTCCTCCGCGTCGCGGCGAGGCGACGCTCACACCCGGACGAGGAGACGGCAGTGCGCGGATTCAGAGTGTTGTGGGCCGCGATCGTCACGGCCTCCCTGATTCTCGTCGCCGGGGTGTGGCTCGTCAGGGAAGGCCACCGCACCGAACTGCCACCCCAGCCGACCGCGGCACAGATGTTCTCCACGCCCCCCAAGGCCACCGACCAGCCGGCAGCCACACCCGCGACGCTCGCCATGAGCGCCTCGCCACCCACCCGGATCCGCATCCGCACCATCGATGTCGAAGCCCCCGTCACTCCCATCGCTCTCGACGACAAGGGCCAACTCCAGCCACCCCCACCCGACAACAACAACCTCGTTGGCTGGTACCAGGCAGGCGCTGCACCTGGCCAGAACGGCACCGCCGTGATGGCCGGCCACGTCGACAACAAGCACGGGCCCTCCGTCTTCTATGCTCTGGGCCGCCTGCACCCGGGAGCCGAGGTACACATCGACCGGAAGGACGACACCACCGCCGTCTTCACGGTCGACGCAGTCGAGGTCTACCCCAAGGACCACTACCCCAGCGACAAGGTCTACGGCCGAACGGGCCGACCGGAACTCCGCCTCATCACCTGCGGTGGCGACTTCACCAAGAAGACCGGCTACCAGGGCAACGTCGTCGCCTACGCCCACCTGGTACGCACCGGGACCTGACCACCAGCCGCCCCGATAGCCAGCCGGGCCGCGCACGCCGCGCGATACTGCGCCGAAGCCCACCGGCACCTGCCCGCCCCGGCCGCCTCACCACCCGGCTGCGCCCGCGGCACGGCGGCACCGGACTACCCGCGCGCCGCGGGACGAATCATCCGCAGACACAGCAACCATCTCCGCCAACCTTGATGGCTCACGTGATGAATCACCGGCAGCCTCGGCAGCCAACCCGGCCAACCTTGATAGCCCACGTGACGAATCACTGGCAGGCCCCGCCAACCCGCCAGGACCGACCATCCACCCGCTGCTCCTGGGCGACGACGAGGTCGGCCAAGCCGAGCTGCGCCCCGACGGCTGGGCCGCCTCTACGGCCGCTGCCTCCTCGACCCTGCCACCGGAGCCGGCGTCCGTTTCCGCACGCTCGACGAAGCCGCCGCCGCTGTGGCTGGCCCCATCGGATCGGTTGTGGGTCGTGGTTCTGGTCTGGGGTGTTGTGGGTGGGATGGCAGGGCTTCGGCATAGTCGAGTGGTGTCCCTTTTATGATCACGCAAGGCCGAGGAGCCCGAGCGGTCGCCGGGGGTCGCGGGCGTTGCGGCGGAGGGCGGCGGCGATGTTGGTGACGCCGGTCCGTTTTAGGGTGCCGATGGCCAGGTTGCGGAAGGTCGCCATCGCGCGGGGTGCGTTGCCTGTCCGCAGTTGGGAGGCGTCCTCGGCGAAGGTGGTGTCGCGGATGTGGTGCAGGGCCTCGATGTTCCAGTGGTCGCGGATCAGCTGGGCGAGTTGGGCCGCGGTCGTCTGGGCGGCAGTGAGGCTGGTGACCGCGTAGACGGTCTTGATGGTGGTCGTTCCAGTCTTGCGGTTGGTGCGACGACGCTTGATCTGGATGGCCTGGCGGGCGCCGGGGAAGAGCAGATTGTTGACGGTGGCGACCTTGATCCGGCGGATCTCGGAGCGTCCGTGGCTGGTATTCCTGGTGCGGCCCAGCAGCGGGATGTCCCTCCAGGGAAGGGACCTCAGCTGTTTGCGGAGGCTCTTCTGGTTGTCCTTGGCGATCGCGATGTAGTGCGCCCTTCGGCCGAGGAGGTAGGTGGCGTGGTCGCGCTGGGTGTGCATCGCGCCGCTGGTCACGACTACTCCGGCCAGGTCCGCGACGGCGTCCAGCAGCGGCTGGAAGCAAGTGATTTCGTTCGTCTTCTCGCCGACGTCCAGCTGGGCCAGGACCAGGCCGGTGGTGTGCTCCATCGCGGCGATCAGATGGATCTTGCGGCCGTGGGCCCTGGCGACTCCTCGCAGGCTCTTGCCGTCCACGGACACGCCACGCAGGCCGCTGGCGCCCTTCGCCTTCGGGTGGCGGTCCGAGAGCCAGCGGCCGACCGCCCGGTCGAGCGCGTCGCCGTCGATGCGGGCCAGCAGCCGGCGGACCGTCGACTCGGCGGGCCGAAGCCGCGTGGGTAGCAGCGGATCCGGCCGGACGCCGAGACGTTCCAGCACATGGGCCGGGGCGACGGCGCCCCACTCACCGACCGCCACAGCCGATGTCGCCCCGGCCAGCACCGCGCACGCGGTCAGTGCGAGCACAACGACCAAGGCGTGGCGCACCCCGCGCGGATCACGAGGATCCGGCACCTCCGCGAACTGTTCCAGTAGGCCCGGGATCTCCTCGGGCCGGGGCTCGGGCTGCCGGCGGAGCTGGTCAAGAGCAGGCGGGATCGGCGATGATGCGTCGACAGGCACGGTCTTCCACTCGGATCATGGGACGTCGAGAACTCCATGATCTTGGAAGTTCGCGCCTGCCACGTTCCGGGACCCCACCAAGCTGACAGACCGCCACAAACCGCGCCCCACACGAGAACGCTGAAGCCCTGCCGGTCGAATATTCACCATCCGGGCTCCTGCAGCTCCGCCGCGCGCTCGCTCATCACCTCCACAGCGTCGCGCAGCTGAGGACGCGGCCCGGGGTGCGCCTCCAGGATGAGCTTCACCGCGCGAAGCCGCCCACCACTCCTGATCAGCCCGTCCACCTCTTCCCGGACCACCGGCAGCAACGCGTCCCAGATCGAGTTCTCCATGCGCCGATCCAAGCAACTCACCCTCTCCCACCACCACCGTATTAACGGTGCGCCCCGCGCGAAGACCCGCTCAGTGAACCCGGGGTAATGGCGGGCCATGACCCCACCGTCGGGGCCCTCACATCGCCACCCAGGGAAGCCCGTGCCCGCTCTGCATCCAGATCGCCACCAGAACAAATCGGGGCAACCCGCTCACGTCACGACTACGCCGAAGCCCTGGGTGGGATGGGAGGTTGTCGGGGTTGTTCGGGTTGGTGTTTCGCGGTTCCTTGATCGTTTTCTTCGGGGTGGGGCCGTGTTGCGGGTCCCTGGGCTGGGGGTCTCGGTGATGCGTCGGGAATCGTGGGTTGTGTGAGTTGTGGTGGGACTTCTTGCTGGTCTATCGGTAGCCCGATAGGTGGGGCGGCGTGCAGCCGTTGCAGTTGTTGGATGTCCTCGTTCGATCCCGCCTGCGCCGGCGACCAGCTGCTGAATGCCGGCCTCGGCACGGTGCCGCCGGGGGTCGCGCGTGCGGCCGGGGGCAGCCCCAGCCCGGCCGCACGGCGGACGGGGCGTCTGTGCACGCGACACGGTCGTTAAACGGGCCTGGGA
>NZ_JBFBJY010000167.1:0-6618 GCF_040702125.1 Kitasatospora sp. NPDC085895
GCGGCCGAGGTGGTCCTAGCGGAGATCGGTGCCGACATCACCAGATTCCCGTCGGCCGCCGACCTGGCCTCCTGGGCGGGGGTCTGCCCAGGCAACCACGAATCCGCCGGCAAGCACGGAACCGGCAAGACCCGACACGGTGACCCCTGGCTCAAGGGCATCCTCGGCCAGGTCGCCTCCTCTGCCTCCCGATCCAGAGACACCTACCTCAACGCCCGCTACCGGCGCATCGCCTCACGCCGCGGCAAGAAGAGAGCCTTGGTCGCCCTCGAGCACACCATCCTGATCGCCGTGTGGCACATGTTCACCCACGACACCGACTACCACGACCTCGGCGGGGACTACTTCCTCGAACGCACCGGCAAGACCAGGCAGACCCGACGGCTGGTGAGCCAGCTGACCCAACTCGGCTACCAAGTGACACTGCAGCCGACAGAAGCCGCCTGACCTGGGACAACGAGTCCCGAGCGGGGGATTTTCGTACTAGCCGTTCAATGGACAGACCCGCGCTCGGGCGCCGTCCCGGGAAGGCGAGCACAGCGTCGGCCGGGAGCACCGATGCGTGCCTACCCGCCCATCCATTACGACGGCGTAGCCGATCGGAGCGGTGCAACTTTGGACGTCGCAGAGCTGGCGCTGGACTCTTGCGAGCGAGCCACGAGCTCGGCCTGATAAGCCAGCAGCTGACCGCTCTTCCCGATGCGGCTATCACGCCGCGCGGAGGGAGTCGGGCGGTGGCGGGTACCCGATCGATGGTGCTGACGGGAGGTCAACTACAATGCGATCATGGGACCATTGACGCCGGACGGCACTGAGATCGTAGTCGGACTTGTCTGCTTCTTCCTCGTCTTCGGAGTGCTCGGGAAGATCCTCCTACCCCGCATCGAGCGGACGCTGGCGGCGCGCCAGGACGCGACCGAGGGCGGGATGGTTCGGGCGGAGGAGGCCCGGGCGGAGGCCGAGCGGATTTACCGGGAGTTCCAGGCCGAGCTCTCCACAGCTCGCCACGAGGCTGCTGAGATCCGGCAGGCGGCGGCGGAGGAGGGCGCTGCCCTTCTCGCACAGCTTCGCGCGGAGGGGCTGGAGCAGCGGGATCGTGCCGTGGCCGAGGCCAAGGTGCAGTTGGAGGCCGATCGGGTCCTCGTCGAGGCGGAGCTGCGCGCGGACCTGGTCCGGCTGGCCACCGATCTCGCGGGCCGGGTGGTCGGGGAGTCGCTCGACGGCCTCCCGCGTATCCAGGCGATAGCCGACGAGTTCTTCGGCGAGTTGGACACCGCCCGCGTCTGACGGTGGAGGCTTCCCCGCTCGGCGGCCGGAACGTTCGGCATCTGGCCTGGCCGATCCCCTGGCAGTGCAGCTACACCCTCGCCTGGGACTGGGCCGCCATCGCCCTCACCGGCATCACCATCGGCTGAGCGGCCGTGCCCGAGGACCTGGTCGTCCGCGGGGAGCAGCTCGGCCGGTGGGTGCGGGCGCGGCGGACCGGCGAGGAGCAGCTGGTCGAGGGGCAGCGGGAGCTGTTGGTCTCGGCGTAGAGGGATAAGTGGGGTGCGCAGTCGGGTGGGTGCTGGGGCTCCGCAGGGGCTCGGTGGCTCGCCCCGGTAGGCCTCCGGTCGGCTGCTCCGTCTCCGGTCGGCGGCCGGGGCTGGGCGGCTGGGGTGGGGGCGTCTGGCCCCGTGCCTGCCGACGGGCCGAGCGCCTGTTTCGGCCCGTGGCCGGCCGCACGCCGCATGCGCAGTGCGGTCTGCCATGCGGGTCGATCGATTCCGGGCATGCCGAGTTTTGTTGTCCGAATGACAGATTCCCCTCGGGTTCCATCACGACTGACGATTCAATTCAGGCTTTCCGGGCATCCTTCTGCCCGTTATTGGCGAGCATATAAAAGCGGCTCGGGTCACTTTAAATGCAGGCACTTACGCGGCGGTTCATCCGCGGGGGCGATTTGGGTACTCGCGGGCGTGGAGCAGGCGCATCTCCCACCACGGGTCGTCGGTCTTCTGTTTGCGGGCGCGGCGGATCTCGTGGGGGCCGGGCATGGGCAGGATGAGCGGGAGGCGGCCGCTGTTCTTTCGGGTGGCCTCGCAGGAGAGGCACTTCAGGGCTTCGGGAGGGGCTTCAGGGCCTCGGCAAAGTGGCGAGATGCCCGTTTTGATCACGTGAGCCCGAGGAGGGCGAGTGGTCGCTGCGGGTCGCGGGCATTGCGCCGGAGGGCGGTGGCGATGCCGCGGACGCCTGCGAGACGGAGGGCGCCGATGGTGAGGTTGCGCCAGGTGGCCATCGCTCGAGGTGCGTTGCCGGTGCGGAGCTGGGAGACGTCCTCGTTGAGGGTCACGTCCCGGATGTGGTGCACTGCCTCGATGGACCAGTGGCCGCGGATCAGGGCCGCGAGCTGTGCGGGAGCGGCCCGGCCGGCGGGCAAGCTGGTGACCGCGTAGATCGTCTTGATGGTGATCTTCCCGGTCCTGCGGTTCACTCGGCGGCGCTTGAGCTGGATGGCCTGGCGGGCGTGCGGGAAGAGTAGGTTGTTCACGGTGGCCACCTTGATGCGGCGGATCTCGCCCCGCCCGTGTCCGGTCTCCCTGATGCGTCCCTGCAAGGGGATTGCTTGCCAGGGAAGGGACGTGAGCTGCTTGCGGAGCTTCTTCAGGTTGCCCTTGACGATCACGATGTAGTGGGCGGACCGGCTCATGACCAGGTAGTCGGCGTGCTCGCGCTGGGTGTGCATCGCGTCGCTGGTCACCACGGCTCCTGCGAGGCCGGCGATGGTGTCGAGCAGGGGCTGGAAGCAGGTGATCTAACCCGAAAATAGAAGGCCAGCCCGGCAGGCGGCAGCCCCCGACGTAAGCCGGGGAAGCGCCCCTCGGGGCACCCATAGAGCTGGGTCAGGACGGGGCTGGGGCTGGAGCCAGCGTCACATCGTGGCCGAGAGATCGCAGTTCGCGTACGAGTCTCGCGGTCCGTTTCTTCTCGTCCACCAGCCGTCGGTGGTGGTCCGCGCCGAGGTCTATGAAGCGGGCGTCCGGGTCGGAGAGCAGATGCCAGGCGATCTCCAGGATGTTCCGGGCGATCGCGACCAGTGCCTTGGCGTGGCCGCGGCGTTTGACCAGCCGTTTGTAGCGCGCTCCGAGAAAGGTGTTGGTGCGTGCCGCGGAGCTGGCGGCCTCGCCCAGGGCCCGTTTGAGCCAGGGGTTGCCCTGGCCGGTCGGTCCGCTGAGGTTCTTGCCGCCGGACTGGATGGTGCGCGGGGTGAGCTTCGCCCAGGACGCGAGGTGACCGGGGTGGGGAAGATGCTCATGTCCAGTCCGATCTCCGCGAGGATCACCTGCGCCGTGGCCGGCCCGACGCCCGGGATCTCGTCCAGACGGGCGAGAGCGGACGCACGCAAGGCCGTCTCGCCGTCCCCTCGCGTCCCGTCAAGGTCTTCCATCTGCTCCAGCGCGGACCCGATCCGGACGGACAACTCGTCGATCTGCTGTTGCAGATGGTCGATGCTCGCCAACAGCGTGGCGCACAGGTAGGCATGGTGATCGTTGAACTGGCCGTTCAGGGCCTCGGTCAGAGCGTCTCGCTTCGGCTTCATCTTTCCCAGCGCGAGAGCGGCCAGCGCGTGCGGATCGCGCTCGCCAGCCACCAGGGCGTCGAGCATTGCCCGGCCCGACATGCCGAAGATGTTCGTCGCCACGTTCGAGAGCTTGATGTGGGCATCCTCCAGTACCTTCTCCACGCGCTGCTTGTGACGGGTCTTCTCCTGTGTCAGGCAGGTGCGCAACCGGGTCAGGTCCCGCAGCTCCCGCACCGGCCGTTCAGGGACGAACGATGCCCGGAGCATCCCCCGCTCGGCGAGCTTGGCCAGCCAGATCGAGTCCAGGCGGTCCGTCTTCGGCCGGCCCGGCACGTTCTTGACCTCACGGGCATTCACCAGCCAGCACTCCAGTCCGCAGGACTCGAGGAGGAAGAAGTACGGCTTCCAGTAGGTACTGGTGGACTCCATCACGACCCGTTCCACTCCGGCGTCCAGCAGTTGGTCCCCCAGCTCCAGGATGGCCGCAGTGGTGGCCCCCACGCTCCACACCCTCTGCCGTTTCACGCCCGGCTTTCCCGAGTCAGGAACCCGCAGACACACGACACTTGACACCTTCGCGATGTCGATCGCCACCACCCGCGTGAGCAGGTCGGCACCGACAACGCTCTCCTCCGGTCCCATCCGGGACTCCCCTCCTCGCAACGGCAGGGTGGCGGCCGCCCGGGAACCGGCGAGGGAAGACGAGAATCTAACCCGCGTGCTCGAAGCAACAGTGCGCAGCCCCTCCGGTCGGCTCCAGCGCCAGACTCGTTCCGGGCTCACGGGCCACAGATCATCGGTGTCGGACGGGCGGTCGCCGCCTCCCATTTTCACGGCGGCGCCGACGTTCGGGAACCGAATACATGGACTCGTTCGTCTTCTCGCCGACGTCCAGCTGGGCGAGCACGCTGCTCGTGGTGTGATCGAGAACGGCGAGCAGGTGAATCTTGCGGCCGTTCGCCCGGGCGGCGCCGCGCAGGCTCTTGCCGTCCACCGCGACCGCGCGCAGGTGCTCGGCGGGGAGATCCTTCGGCCGGCGGTCGGCGAGCCATCGCCCCACCGCGCGGTCGAGCGCGTCGCCGTCGACCTGGGCCAGGACCCGGCGGATGGTCGCCTCGCCGGGTGCCGGATGGCGCCCGGTCAGCGGATCGCGCCGGGCGCCGAGTGCGCCGAGGACATCGGGCGGGGCGTCGGCGGCCCACTCGCTGATCGCCAGCAACGAGGTTGCGCCGACCAGTACGGCGGTGGCGGCCAGGGCGAGCACGTACGACAGCGCGTGGCGCACCCCGCGGGGATCACGGGGATCGGGTACTTCGGCCAGGCGTTCCAGCAGGCCAGGGCGCTCGGCGGGCCCGGTCGGCGGCTGGTCACGGAGCTGGTCAAAGGCAGGCGGGATCAGGGATGATGCAGCGCCAGGCACGGTCTTCCAGCGGGATCACGGGGCGTCGAGAACTCCATGATCTTGGAAACCGTGCCTGCTTCACACCTGGACGACCTGCACGGCAGAGCCGGACAAGCCGGTCAAATCCGAACCTTGCCGAGGCCCTGGGAGGGGCTTCGGTGGTATGTTCCATGCCGAAGTTGGGCTGGCCGCCGAGGGGGCCCTTGCAGGTGTAGCAGGGCCAGCGTTTGGCGTGGGCGTCGCGGACGGCCTGCTGCTTCTTGTCGCGTTCGGCCTGCCACGCCTTGCTCTGGCAGTCGGCGCACGGCTCGGTGCCGTTGCTGGCCCGGCCGCGGGGGATCTCATCCGAGCGGCGCCGGCAGTCGGGGCAGCGGGTCGCCTCCAGGCGCTTTTCGCGGGCTTCGTGGGCGGCCTGCTCCTCGGCGTCGAGGCGGGCTTGGATGCGGGCACGGTACTCGGTGTGGGCGAGGGCGTCGCGCAGGGACTGCCACTGGTGGGCGCCGAAGCGCCACCAGATGTCGGCGTGCGGCCCGCGCCGCTGCAGCGCGGAACAATCATGTACCAGAAAATACCGCCTTCGACATCAGCGGAGCCCCCACACGTGCGGCCCCTGGCCGCACGCGACCGGCCCTACCGGGCACACAACCAACCACAGCCCGCGGCAGCGCAGAACCGCCGCCGTCCGTCCCGTCCGACCTTCCGCACACCACACCACTTCACTCGTTCACTCGCCCCCCTCGACCTCCTCGACATCCCGTGACCAGGACAGATGCAAGATCATCAGGATTTTGGCCTGGAGCATCTCGACGTCGCTGGCTGCCCGGAGATCGCGTCGGGGGAACGGGCGACGCTCGGTCGCATTACTTGTCGTAGGCGGACGGCGATGACCCTGCGTTGTTTCCAGATGTCGCCATTGACCGCCACCAGTCAGCGCCAGCCATCATCTCCCTGAGCTGGGTGTCGGTGAGGTCAGGATGAGCCTCTGCGGCGTGCGCCTTGATATGTCCGAACAGCTCCTCGTCATCCGCGCCGGTGAAATCGATCCTGCCGTGCGACGGATCTATGCAGTGGAATCCGCGCATTGCTCCTCCTCCACGAAGCGTCATTTGATTCTAGGCCGCGATGGCGTTAACGCGCGCGCCCAAGAACATTCCCGCACACTCGCCCATGCATTGCGTCTCCCTTCCTCCGTCCCGGGCCCATTACCCAGGGCCGATTCTCCTGATGATCTTGCATCTGTCCTGGTCACGGGATGTCGAGGGGGCAGGTGAAGAGCTCATAGGAGATGTGGCGGAGGCTGGCGGTGATGCTGGTGCGGACCCGGGGGCGTCCTCGCCGAAGGCGGTATCGCGGACAAAGTAGAGCCTGTTCTCGATGGTCCACTGCGAGCGGGCGAGCTCGGTCACCCCACCAACCGGAGCCTCGGTGCATCGGCAACGGCCCGACGCCACCCCATCACACCCAGGGCTGCGTCGTTCTCGCGATGTGTCGGTTTTGATCAGGTGATGCGGAGGGTGGCGAGGGGTCGGTTGGTGTCGCGGGCGTGATGGCGAAGGCCCGCGGCGATGTTCTGCCTGCCGGCCAGGCGGAGTGCGCCGATGGCGAGGTTCCGCAGGGCGGCCATCGCCCGTGGTGTGGTGCCGGTGCGCACGCG
>NZ_JBFBJY010000168.1:0-6617 GCF_040702125.1 Kitasatospora sp. NPDC085895
CCAGCTCCCACTCTTCATCACTCAGTTCACGTCGCGCCATCCATGAGTTCTATCAGTCCCCGCAGCCGCAGATCACGACCCAGAACAGGCCCTAGGCCGCGAGCGGACGCCCACTCCTCAAACAACGACAGGACACGAATACGCAGACGGCCGGACATGAAACCAGAGCCTAGCCGGGCACCGAGACCCGGCAGAACACCCGAGCGCAATTCACTCCCCCGAGAAAGGACCCTCTCTACCCGCACTGCGGAGCGAACCCCGGGGGCTGTGCCGTACGGTTCTCGACGGGTTGGCGGAGACGGAACGGGACGGCCGCTGGGCTGCCGGACGAGGATTCGAACCTCGAACTTCCTGATCCAGAGTCAGGCGTGCTGCCAGTTGCACCATCCGGCAATGCGTGTATGCCCGGCCGGACGGCATTGGGGACATCCGGCCGGGGCGCAGTGCGTTCCCTGGGCTTCGAAGAGGCAGGAGATCGCCGTGCAATCGTCGCAGGGCGGTGGGGAGTGATTTCGACGGCGCGCCGAAACAGTCAACACGATGACCTCGTTCTGGCTGCGTCAGGGTGGTGGCGGGGTGTCAGTGCCATGGGTGGTGACGGACCGGTCCCCGCCGGCAGGGATGATCATTTCCCGGCGTGCGGCGGCGTCCGGCCCTGGTTCAGCGGGTTCGGGAAGGCCGGGTCGCGGTGGTGTCGTCTTCGAGGCGCCGGCCGACGAGTATGTCCCGGCGGGCGACCAGCGGTACGGATCCGGGTGGGGGCCGGGACCGGGTGGGGGCGTTTGCTCGCCCGGCCCCGGCCCCGGTGGTGTGGTTCAGGTGCGGGGTTGTGCGTACTGGAGGCCGCCCTGCCGGGGGTCCGTGGTGAACGGGGTGCCGGCCTGGGTGGGTGGGGTGGTGAGGCCGAGGACGGTGGGGGCGTCCGGCAGGCCGGCGCCGGTGCGGGTGGGGTCGGTGCCGGGCATCGGGTGGGTGCCGGCGCGCAGCAGGGTGGTGAGGTGGTCGACGCGGGCGTGGGTGGCGGGGTGGATCTGGCCGCGGAGCTGGTCGTGGTGGGCGAGGAGCAGGGCGGCGAGGGCGGTGATGTGGGCGGCGGCGATGGCGGTGCCGTCGGCGGGGGTGTAGTCGCCATCGGGGCTGGTGGTGATGATGGCGTCGCCGGGCGCGATGAGGTCCGCCCCGGCGGGCGTGTAGGCGGGCAGGTAGGGGCCGGGCCAGGCAGCCTGCCGGGGGTGGTCGGGGTGGGTGCCGGTGTGGGCGAGGGCGCCGACCGAGAGGACGGTGGGCAGCGTGGCGGGGAACGCGGTGGCGTGGCCGGTGTCGCCGGCCGGGGCGATCAAGGTGCAGCCGGCCGCGCGCAGGTCGAGGATCTTCCAGGCGAGGAGCTGGGAGGGCTGCGGGCAGGCGAGGTTGAGCTGGGCGAGGTCGATGCCGTGCGTGAGGCACCAGTCCAGGGCCTCCAGCAGGTGGCTGACGCGGCCGTGGGGGAACAGTTTGAGGGCGTGCAGGCGGGTGTCGGCGGCGATGCCGGTCATGCCGGTGTGGTTGTCGGCGGCGGCGATCACCCCGGCGCACCAGGTGCCGCGCCCGGTGGCGTCCTTCTGCCAGCCGTGCGCGCTGCCCGCCACGAAGTCGTGGCCGCCCGCGACGGTGTCCTTCAGGTCCGGGTGGTCGGCGTCGATGCCGGCATCGAGCAGGGCGATGGTGGTGCCGTGGCCGCGGAAGGTCGGCGGGATCTGGGTCAGCCGCATGGCCTGCTGCCCCCAGCCGGTCACCGCCCGGCCCGGGAAGCCCTCGAAGTCCTCACCCAGCGCCCGCACCTCAACGGTGGTTTGGTCCTGTCCGTCCTGCGGCAGGGCCGTGCCCTGCACCCGGGTGGGCCAGTACCCGCCGACGGGGCGGACGTAGAGCGCGTGCACGGTCTCCGGGATGTCGGCCGGCAGGGTGAGGTGGGCGGTGCCGGTGATGTCGGTGACGGCGTGGGAGGGGGCGGTGGCGCCGATCGCCCACACCTGCGCGCCCGGCACGGGCTGCTGGTCACTGCCCACCACGCGGACCGTCAGGGCGGCGGGCTCGGTCAGCGGCGCGGCCCAGGCCGGGTCGGCGGCCGGAACCTGGGGCACGAGCGGGTGCGCGGCGGCATACGCCAGCGGCTGGTCCGCCTCCACGACGACCTGCGGGTTCGCGGCCAGCGCACGGGCCCGCTCCGGGAGCATTGCCACCACCGCGATGGGCGGGCATGCCGGGGCGGGCTCGGCGATCGCCCCAAGACCGCGGCTGCGCGACGGGCGGACCTGACCCAGGACCCGAACCTCGCCGTCCTCCTCCAGCAGGGACCACAGCACCGAGGCCTCGATCGGCGGCACCGCCCCCGGCAACAGCCCCAACGGCCTGGGCGCCACCAGATACCGCCCCCACCCCGCCGGCACCGTGCGGCCGGACCGCCCCGCCTCCTCTTGCTCGGGGGCACCGGCGAACGTGGTCCCGGCCGGGACGCCCGCCTCGGCCGGCGTGCCCGACCCGCCGCTCGCGCCCCGGCCCGCCTTGGCCCGGCCGCCCTCACTCATCGCTGCCACAGCTGTTCACACCCTTCACCACACGACGATCACTAGGGGTTGGTGCGGGCCGACGCCCGCACGCCGGGCCGGCAGCGGGACCACGCTCTCCGCCACCGGCCCGGCCGTCAGCAGCGGGTCAGATCCCCGCCCCGCTCAGCGGCGAGAAACCCTGCCCGAGCCCGGCCTGCCCCCACGGCTGGGACATCTGCGGCATACCGAACGACTGGCCCATGCCCTGCCCGCCCATGCCCTGGCCCATCTGGCCACCCTGACCCTGGGCGATCGGGGCCAGCGACTGGTGCAGCACCGGGGCGATCCGCCGGGCACACTCCACCAGCACGTTCGAGTACAGGTGCGGCGGGAGCTGCCCCTGCGCCTGGACCCCCATCAGCGCCTGCGGGTCCATCCGCAGCTGCTCGATGACCGCCATCACCGCCGAGCCGGCGCAGCGCAGCGCCAGCTCGGTGACGATCTGCGGCAGCTGCTGCTGACCGAAGCCCTGCTGACCGAACGGCTGGCCGAGGCCCTGCTGACCGAACGGCTGCTGACCGAACTGCTGGCCGCCGAAGGGCTGGCCGAAACCCTGCTGGCCGAACGGCTGGCCGAGACCCTGCTGGCCGATCGGGGACTGCCCGAACGGAGACTGGCCGGGCATCTGGCCGTAGCCGTACGGCTGCTGCAGGGAGGGCTGCTGCCCGGTCTGGGGCTGGGCAGCGGTGTAAACCGACATCCGAACTCCTCCTTGAGTTCCACGTGCACGGCATGTGCACAGTCGGGCGGCGGCCCCCAGAGGTGGCTGGACGGTCCGCCGCCGGGCACCAGCATCCCCGGGCAGCCGCCACGATTCGGTATATACACGCCCAGACAGTCCACAAAGACGGAACATCGCAATAGCCGGATCCGTGACCGGTCGCCCCGGCATGACGGACATCGACAGGCCGGCCCGGGCGCCGGGGTGTGGCGTACCGGGAGGATGCGGCAACGGCTGGGGCACCGTCGTCGGCGCCGACGGACGCCTTCGGCTGTGCCCGGCGGGCCGGCGTGCGGCCCTGCCACAGCAGCCCCGAACCAGGGGTTGCCGCCGTCGCACCGCCGCACACTGACCCGCTACACGACCACTGAAGCCGCCAATGACGACAGGCCGACACAAGCGGAACCGGCCGACTCTGCTGCTCTATTTTTGATGCTCAGGCGGTGAGCCGGTAGGCGAGACGTTCGAGGTTGCTGGTGCGGGTGCGGCCGAGTGGGCTGCCCATCCAGTGGGCGTCGAGACGGATCATGTTGATCGCGGTGGCGGAGAAGGCGTGTTGGAGGCGGACTTTCGGCAGGCCGCGGTAGCGGGCCCGGCGTATCCCGGTGATGTCGAGGGCCTGGTTGATGGTGCCCTCGATGCCTGCGCGGAGGGCGTACTTGTCCTTCCAGGTGTCGGTCTTCTGCTGGGTGCGTGCCTGGGCGAGTGCGTCGTGGAGCTCTTGAGGCCGCAGCGTGAGCGAGCGGCGGTTCGGTCTTGCAGTGGTGCACTTGTCCCGGAAGGGGCAAGGCCGGCAGGTGCGCACGTGGAACTTCACGACGATCACGTCCTGGCCGTGCTGGCGGGCGGGGTTCCAGTGCGCGCTGGTGGCGCCTGCGGGGCAGCGGGCCTGCCGGGCTTTCCAGTCGATGGCGAAGGCGCTCTTGTCGAAGCCCTCGGCGGCGCGGGCCTGGGGTGAGTAGTCGAGCAGAGCCGGGGTGACCATGGTGATGCCCTGCCGGTGGGCTGCGGTGATCAGATCAGCGGAGGGGTAGCCGGCGTCGAGGTAGTGCTCGGCGGGCTTCAGATGGCGCTCGGTCAGACGCTGCTGGATCGCAGCGGTGGCTTTCACGTCCGGCATGGTCGCGTCGGTGGTGACCACGTCCGTAATCAGATTCGGCAGGGGGCGGGAATCCGCACGCTCTTCGGCTTCGGCTTCGGCTTCGGCTTCGGCTTCGGCTTCGGCTTCGGCTTCGGCTTCGGCTTCGGCTTCGGCTTCGGCAGGATCGTGGCAGGTCTCGGTGAGGTGGACCTTGTAGCCCAGCCAGAACAGGTCCTCGCCCTTGGCCGACCAGCGGGCATCCGGGTCGTAGGGCGAGGCCAGGCGTAATTGGCCCGGCGGGACACCCTCGTCGTCGGCGTCCCGCTTCTTGATCACCTCCCGTCCCCGGCCGTCGGTGCGGAGGTAGTAGGTCTGCACGAGGACTTGCCGCAGTAGCTGGACGGCCTCGATCTCGCGGATCCACCCAGGTGCTCCGGGGGCCCCGGCGGCCCGGCAGAGGGCATAGCCGTCCTGGGCGAAGACCAGGGCGAGGCGGTCGCGCTTGGTCTTCGACGAGGGCATCGTCCATCCGTTGACCCGCGGGCCGTAGCGGTTGGCGAACTCGGGCAGGTCGATCTGCGCGGCCAGCCATGAAGGCGCGGCGACCGCAAGGGCTTCCAGAGCCGCGCGGACGCTCTCTCCAGCCAGTTCCAGGCGGTTCAGATCGCGCACCGCGCTGATCACGTGGGTGGAGTCGGTGCGCTGCTTGCCCCCGGCCCCGACCAGCCCGGCCCGTCGGCAGTGCTCCAGGAGCCGGTCGAAGACAACGCGCTCCAGTCCGTGGTCGGCCAGCCGGGTGCGGAACCTGCTCAGCACGCTCGGGTCGAAGCCGGTGTCACCGAGCTCGGCGCCGATCGCGTACTTCCAGTCGATCGCGCGCACGGCCATCGCGGCGGCCTGCCGGTCGGTCAGGTCCTCGGTGAACTGCAGCACCGTGCCCAGCGACAACACCGCCGGCGACAGGCCCGGAGCCCCGCGGACCCCGAACGAGGCGGCGAACGGCTCGTCGACGAAGACTTCCGCGAGGCGGTCCCGCACCCGTATCGGTAGGCTGCCGTGCGGGAATGCGGCCCGGGCCACCTCCGCGGTCTGCTCCGGGATCTTTGGTAACCCCTCCGGCTGCAGCGACATCCACACCACCCCCGCGACCGCACGACAGGTCAACGGCCGCACAGGCGATCATCCCGCACCCAAGGCCCGCTCACCCCCGAAATTGCGCAGCAGAGTCCCGGCCGGTCACAAGACACCGAAGTCGGCCCACTGGATACCGGTGAGCTCCACCGCCAGGCCGGACGCACGGCGCCCGCCGTCGCGGAAGTAGTAGTCCTGCAGACTCGCGGCGAGGATCGCGGCCTGGACGTCCTCGGACGCGCCAGCGTCCCGCGCGGCGTACAGGGCGGCGGCGACGTCGCCGAGCAGGCGCTGTGTGATCAGGCGCAGCCGCGGATCGTCCGTGGAGCCGGCTGCGCTGGCGAACCCGAACTGCGCGCCGGCGCTCAACACGAAGCCGTCCCGCTCGTCAGCCCGGCGCACCCCCCGCTGCACGCGGGGTTGCCAGGCCGTGCGGACCGCGTCCGCGATCGCCTGCGCCGCGGCCGGCTTCGGGACAGCTGCGCCCTTGAGCCAGCGCTGGACGGTCCACTGCGAGATGCCAAGCTGCTGCACGACCGCGGCGGTCGAGCCCTTCGCCGCCTTCCGCGAGGTCGGCCGCGCCGTACGCACCGTCGTGCTGCTGCGGTATTTGTCGAACCCGGCGTTGCGCGAGCAGATCCAGAAGGCCACCAACAAGGCCGAGGGCCTACAACGGGTTCACCAAGTGGCTCCACTTCGGCAACGCCGGCTGGCTGGCCAGCCGCGCCTCGGAATTGCGGGACAAAGCGGTCAAGTTCCTCGACGTCCTCGCCTCCAGCAGGATCTTCTCCACCACCGTCGACATGACGCACGTCCTGCGTCGGATGGCTCGCGAGGGCTGGACTCTGAGTGCGAGTGATCTGACGGTGCTCAGCCCTTACCGGCGCGAGAACGTGCTCCGCTTCGGCGACTACACCACCGACCAGCTCCACATAGCCCCACCCGCTTGTAACCCCACCCTCCACAGCCCCGAGAATGCGGACGCGGAGTCAGCAGCGCGACCAGGGCCCCGGCAAGGTCGCGGAATGCCTGAGTTGTCCCCTGACTTCCGAGCCGGCCGGACGCAGCTGAGCTGCGAGGCTCGCTTCCAGAGTCA
>NZ_JBFBJY010000169.1:0-5114 GCF_040702125.1 Kitasatospora sp. NPDC085895
GCCCCGATCATCGTCGTGGCCACCATCGCGCTCGGCACCTACATCGCCCTGGAGGCCACCCTGAGCTTCCTCGGCGTCGGCCTCAAGCCGCCGACCGTCTCCTGGGGCATCGACATCTCCTCGGCCTCGGCGACCTTCCGCAACGCCCCGCACATGCTGCTCTACCCGGCCGGTGCCCTGAGCATCACCGTCCTGGCGTTCATCATGCTCGGCGACGCCGTCCGCGACGCACTCGACCCGAAGCTGCGCTGAGAGGCCCCCTCGGGGGGGCCAGAACGGGGCGGGGCCGTGGCCGCGGATGGTGAGTGTGGCAGTGGGACGCTCCAGGTCCTCGACGAGGAACGTGCCTGTGCTGTCGCCGACGACCAAGCGCAGGGCTTCGGCGTACAGGACGGTCTCGGCGTCGGTGTCCCTGTCGAAGTGCAGGCGCCCGGCCCACTACTCTGGGCCGGCCGGCTGGGGTGCGGGGCTGCTGGCAGGGCCGCCATCGGCCCAGCTGCGCAGGTTCGCGCGGCAGCGGTAGATGTCGTCGTCGGCGTGCACTACGGCATCGCCCTGGTGGAAGCGCGGTTCCATGAGGCCAGTCTCCGCCCGGCCGTCCCGGCGTGGCCCTCGGCGACACGGACCCGCACCGGCCGTCACCCGCCGGGCCGACCGCCGGCCGGCGGAGTGCGATAGCCGGAACGGGCTGCAGCGGGGCGGGGCGGCGGAGCTGACCGGCCTGTGAGAAAGCGGCGTAGGGCGGTGGTAGGGGTGTGGCGTCATCGTGGCGCCCGCGGTTGCCCGTCGGCTGTCGCCGCGCTGTCTCCCGCACCCGCGAGGACGCAGATGCCCCGGCCCGCCACCCATGGTGGAGCCTCTGGTGGGCTGGGAGACGCACCATGGCCATTCCCGCTTCATTTACCCGGTCCGGCGAGCCCTCGCCGCCCGATCCCCAGCTGACGATCGTCCTCACCCGCATCGGCGACGGCGCCGTGTGCTCCTTCGCCTGGGAACTCGACATGTCGAACGAGACCCAGGCGCGCCAGGCCCTGGCCGACGCGCTCGCCGAATAGCCGGCGCTGGTCGCCGTCGAGGCGCACCCGTTCTGGGAGAGCGTGCCGGTCGGCGATCGGGTCGAGGCCCGTACGGGTCTGGTTTTCGAATCAAGCCGCCGTTGACCACTCCGGGGCCCCGCGTGCGAGGGCGCGCCGGGCATGCCGCGCCGACGGGCGCACGCTGCTGTTCGTGTGCTTCCGTGCGCGTCTGTTGTGCCTCGCGTGGCGGCTGGTGTCATGAGTCCTTCGTATGCCAGGTGAAGATCGGGGAGAACGGGTGGGATCGCGCAGGCCGCCGGCACGCCGCAGACAACCAGCACGACGCGGGCGCGGAGGCGGGGGCGGCGGCGGAGGGGCCGCCTTCCTGCTGCTGCTCGGCGCGGCCCTCCTGATCAGCCTGCTGCTCGCCGTGCTGCGCACTGGTGGATCCTGCTGATCCTGCTGCTCGCCGGCGCGGCCGTCGCCGTCGTGGCCGTCCGCGAGCGGATGGTCCGGCGGGCCGTCGCACTCGAGGCACAGCGGCGACTGCGGCTCGCGCTGACCGGGCCCGGCGGCCTCGACGGGATGGGGCACCAGGCGTTCGAGTTCGCGGTGCGCGACCTGATGCGGCGCGACGGCTGCCGGGCCGAACAGGTCGGCGGCGGCGGTGATCAGAGCGCCGACGTCCTGGCCACCGACCCCGCCGGGCGGCGGTGGGTCCTGCAGTGCAAGCACAAGCAGGACCCGCTGCGCGGCTCCGCGGTCGGCGTGGGGGTGCTGTACGCGCTGGTCGGCACGAACGAGCGCGTCCACCGGGCGCAGGTGCCGGTCGTGGTCACCAACGGCCGGTTCACCGGCCCGGCCCGCAAGTGGGGGCTGGAGCAGAACGTCGCCCGACCGCGAGGTCCTGGGCCGCTGGGCCGCCAGTGGCCGGCCCCTGTGGGAACTGCTGCCCCGCATCCTCGCGCCGCGCACCGGCCGCAACAACTGACACCAACCATCCGGGACCCGACCGCGGCTCGGGCACCAACAGACAGGCTTTCAGGTGGGGGACATGGAGTACTCCGTCAGCGCGAGCGTCTTCCTCGCGATCATCATCGTCATCCGGCTCAACCGGCGCACCGAATCGCGTCGGCGTACCGAGGAACAGTTCACCGTGCTCACCAGCGTCGTCTTCGGCATCCTCATTGCTGCCACCCCCTGGGGCCAAGCCGTCCTCCACCTCGTCGACACCGCCACCGAGGCCACCCACTGACCCCTGCCCGCTTCCGAAGCCGGTCGCAGGAGAGGACGCCCAGTGCGGATATCCGGACACGGTCCGGGCTGATCTCCACGCCCGCGGCCTCGCCGATCGGCTGGGCAGGGGCTCGACACCAGCAAGCTCCCGGGCGCTCGTAGGGCGGGAAGCGGGCAAAGCGCACGGTCAATCCTCGGCGTCTGGCCATGCGGTGCCTCCCTCCGCCCTACGCTGGGCGCTGCTGGTCTGAGGGAGGGGCTGATGGTGCTTCAGCGTGCGGTGAGGCGCTTGTGTGTGCGGGCGGGTTCCTGGTGATGGCAGGCATGGTGTACGGCTCAGTGAAGGTGGGGCGACGACTGAGGGTCCGGCTTCGCCCCCGACTCCGGGTCCCTCCTCAAGACAACTGATCTTGCCGGTTCGGGGTGACGGCTGTCCGGTTTGGGTGTAGTGCGGAGATAAGAGGTATCCCGATGGTGGTGGCCTGACCGCGCGGGAGTGGGCCCGGCGGGAGCTGGTGCGCTTGGAGGCCGCCGGCATGTTCGAGCAGGGGATCGCGCCGCCGCAGGTGGCCAAGCGGCTGCGGGTCTCACGGAAGTCGGCCTATGCCTGGCATGCGTGTTGGGTGGCGGGCGGCGTGGAGGCGTTGGCATCCAGGGGGCCGAGCGGGCGGCCGTCCCGGATGAAACCCGAGTGGCGGGCCTGGCTGGAGGAGGCGCTGGAGCAGGGACCGGCCGCGCACGGTTGGGTGGAGGACCAGCGCTGGACGCTGGCGAGGGTGGCGACGGTGATCGCGCGCCGTTTCCATGTGCGGTTCAGCATCAAGCAGACCGCGCGGATCCTGCACGAGATGGGCTTCAGCGTGCAGGTGCCGCAGCACCGGGCCGTCGAGCGGGACGAGCGGGCGGTGGCGACCTGGGTGAAGGAGACCTGGCCGCGGGTGGAAAGACGGTGAGAGACCGGGACGCGTGGCTGTGCTTCGAGGACGAGGCCGGGCAGGGCCTGCGCCCGCCGAAGGCGCGGACCTGGTCCCGTCGCGGACACACGCCGGTGGTGGACGTGACGGGCAGCGGCTCGGGGCGGATCTCGCTGGCCTCCATGATCTGTGTCCGGCCCGGAGAGCGGGCCCGTCTGGTCTTTCGGATGCTGGTCCATCACCACCGCAAGGGCGAGAAGAAGGGTTTCGAAGAACTGGATCTGGCTCGGCTGCTGGACGCGGCCCACCATCAGCTCGGCGGCCGTGACATCGTGCTGATCTGGGACAACGCCACGATCCACAAGGACGCCGCGATGCGCGCTCTCCTCGCCGCGTGGCCGTGGCTGACGGCCTACCGGCTCCCGCCGTACTGCCCGCAACTGAACCCCGACGAGGGCGTCTGGGCACATCTGAAGAGGTCCCTGGGCAACCTCGCCGCCGGCACCACCGACCAACTCGCCGCCCAGGTCCGTACCCGGCTGAAGAAGATGCAGTACCGCCCCGATCTCCTCGACGGCTTCATCGCCGAGACCGGACTGGCTCTCACACCAGCATGACGTCACCCCGAACCGACAAGGTCAGAAGCAGCACACCGTCCAGGCCCGCTACGTCCGCAACGACCGCCTTGCCGACGCCCTCCACAAACAGGCCTTCTCGGCCCTGAACACTTCACCCGGCGCACGCCACTACTACGAAAAGCAGCGCCCACAACGCCGGCTACAACCCCGCCCTCCGCCAGCTCGGCAACCGCCTCGTCGGCATCCTCCACGGCTGCCTCAAAACCCGCACTCCCTACGACGAGGCGACCGCCTGGTCACACCACGCAACCCTCGCCCCAGCCGCTTGACACCCCTACGACATGGGATGTCTCATACGCGACCAGCGGACCTTCACCACCGAGCCGCCCCGACGCGATCCCGCAGCGGCATAATCCCGTCACCGTCCGCTACCCAAACCCTTGACAAACCCGATTGGGGATCAGTCAGCAAACGTGACTTCGACGGCTCGTCGTTCGATCGGTTCGGGGTCCCATTGACGTCGGAGGCCGAAAGTGAGTCGGAGGGGCTCCGTTCCAAGCACGTCGAGGTGGAATATTCGCATTCCGCTACCACCTGCCAGTCGCTCAGAGGAACGGATTTCTTCAAATATTGAGCCAGCTACGTGAGCGCGATTGTTTTCACTTTCGAGCTCCCATCGATATCCGGTCGTAGGTGATTCCGGAAGTACAATCTCAACCGATCCGTCGAACGCAGTTACTTCCGAGGTCGGACCTTCGCGTGCCATCTTTCGTCTCCATCCGAGGCCTCATGCACCCTGCCCACTCCGGGAAGAGTTCGCCGTGTTTTCGCTTCATGAGACCGGTCGATCACTCGGTGACATCGCGAGGTGACACTACTGTTGGCCCCTGGGGCTGCAATCCTTGAGGAAAGCCTACATCCGGCGGCACTGCAACGAGTGCTTGTGCAGGGACTCCTGAACGGGCACTCCGCGGGCCCGCCAGCCGCAAGACCGAGGAGAATTCAGTCCTGTCCATGCCGACCCGCAAGCATGGGGTCCTGGTCGGCGAACGACCGGCCCTCTGCGTGGCGCTCCGTCAGCGTCGCGTTGCAGTCAGGCATGAGGGCCTTCCGACCCGGTACGGATTTCGTAATCCGTACCGGGCCGGAAGGCCCTCACCCGTTTCAAGACCTCAGAACTGGAGTCTCCAATCTGTGGAGGACCACTTCATGAGGTCGGTTCACTGGTACCAGAAGTTGTCTCTGACGGTTCCGTTGATGCCGGTCCACCACAGTTCCATGCTGTTGGGGATGCGGGACACCGCCGAGACACCACCAGTGAGCGAGGCGCTCCCCTCGGGAGCCAGCTCATAACGCTGCCACTGACCGCC
>NZ_JBFBJY010000169.1:5214-6601 GCF_040702125.1 Kitasatospora sp. NPDC085895
CGTACCAGTACGCGGCCTGCACCGAACCGTTCGCACCGACCCACCACAGCTCCATGCTGCCCGGGATGCGGGACACCGCCGAAATACCACCGGTCGGCGAGGCGCTCCCCTCGGGAGCCAGCTCATAACGCTCCCACTGACCGCCCTCGTACCAGTACGCGGCCTGCACCGAACCGTTCGCACCGACCCACCACAGCTCCATGCTGCCCGGGATGCGCGACACCGCCGAAATACCACCGGTCAGCGAAGCCGACCCGGCACCCGCCAGCTCGAATCCCTTCCATCCTCCCGGAACCAGGACTCCCTCGATTCCGAACATCGGGAATTGATTGAGCGAGCCGTCCGGGTCGCGGTCGGTGCTTGTTTCATCGATGCCGCACTCGCCGTATCCGATCCGGAAGAACCCGTTGTCCCCCCAGTTCTGGCCCCACGAGTTCTTCGCGATCCAACAACGATCGGCGTCCGAATATCCCACGATCTCCACGCAGTGGTAGCCGGCATGGCCGCCCGTCAAGTGCCGGTAGACTTCGCCGTGGAGAGGGAAGAAGTCGTCGTACACGTGGAAAACCGCGCACACAGGCCCACGGGAGGCCAGCCACTGCTTCCGCTCCGCCATGGTCGTCAGCGTCGAGAGTCCGCTGGGCCGGTACAGCTGCTGGTCACGGTGGGGATCCACCCGGCAACTCGGGTTGCCCGCATTGTCGAACGCACTGACGTAAGGGAAGAGCGCTTCTGTCGTGATGCCGCGACGCTGCGCCTCACCGATGGCATCCGAGGGCCACCAGCCCCCGCAGCTGGAACCGTGCGAGGAACAGAAATGAAGGTCGGCCTCGCTCAGATCGACCATTTCGCCTGCCGCGATGGATACCATCGACTCGGTGGTTGCACATACGCAGAAGGACACGCACGAACCGCAGTTGAGCTGGTCCTTCACCGGCGAAACGTGGTTCCGGCCGCCCACATTGCGCCAGTCGAAAGCAGCAGGAATACCCGCGATCACCGTAGCAGCACGTGGACGCGCGGCGATCTCCGCCAGGGCCTGCCGGTCGATCACCACACCGAGCAGCTGACTCCTGGTGTCATCATCGAGGGATGTGATGTTGTTCTCGGCCACGGTCCAATTTGCGTGCGACTCCTTGATCAAATTGCGCAGTTCTTTCAAGTCGGGCACAGGCATGAAGGCTCCCTGAAGATTGAATATTTCTGGGTATATTCGAGTACGGCATCAGCGTGAAGCAATGAGCCCTTTCAGATCGCCCACCGATCGGGTGACGGAGCCGAGGCTGCAGCCGGTACTACAGCGGTGCTTTGAGAGCTGCTTGGTGTCGGTGCTCGTAGTGGATCCGTTTGGCGATGGCCTGGTGTGCCCGGCGCCAGAGGGACTGGG
>NZ_JBFBJY010000170.1:0-6484 GCF_040702125.1 Kitasatospora sp. NPDC085895
TCCTCCGGATACGGAGACTTCCGTCCCACCTGGACATCCCTTCCTGGATCAAAGATCCATTGTCAGGGTGTCCACTCCACAGGTTCAGCCTCAAGATCGCCTACCAACTCCTCATGGCTGAACCGGATCGAGGCCCAGTTCACCGCCCTGCGCTACTTCGCCCTCGACGGGGTACCGACCACGCCAGCCACAAGGAGCAGGGCAGCATGATCCGCCGCTACATCATCTGGCGGAACAAGCACGCCCAGGACGAGCGCCTACGCAAGGTCGTGAACAGGGCGAACGTCGCCTGAGGCAGCCGCACCCAGACGGAACAAGGCGGTCCACAGGAAGGTCACGCCGAACAGTCCTGACTCAGGGGGTTCCTCCCGCATGCGGCGCAGTTCCACCTCGACCAGGTCGGAGAAGATCCAGCGCAGCGATTCGGGGGTGTAGGCGAGGCCACCTTGCAAGTCGCGTTCACGGTAGAGGTCGGCGTCGGTGAGTTCCGACCCCATTCCGGCCTCGCCGGCGGCGAAGCTGGTGAGCGCGAGGTGACCGCCAGGGGCGAGGACCCGGTCGAGCAGGGCCAGGTAGCTGACCCGGCGGTGGGGCGGCAGGTGGTGGAAGCACCCTGAGTCGACGACCAGGTCGTACGGGCCGCTCAACTCGGCAGCGGGGAGAGCGAAAGCGTCACCGCACAGGAAGCGGACGCCCACTCCCGCCTCGCGAGCCCGGTCCTCACCCCAGGCGACGGCCACCGGGGAGAGGTCGACAGCGTCCACCTCGAAGCCCTGCGAGGCGAGGTACACGGCGTTGCGGCCGGGTCCGCATCCCAGGTCCAGCGCCCGGCCGGGAGCGATCAGGCCCTGGTCGAGGTAGGCGGCCAGGTTCTCGTCCGGCTTCGACACGAAGAACGGGACCGGCCTGGAGCGGTCGGCATAGAAGCGGTCCCAGAAGTCCTCGCCGTCACCCGTCGCCAAGCGGCCAGCCTCGGATTCAGATGCAAAGAGCTCGTCCAAGAGCGCGAGAACGTCCTCGACAGTGCGTACGGTCCGGTCCATCCGGCCCCCCTTTCGACCGATGTCGATCATAGGAGCGAGAATGTCAAAAGACCAGGTCGGACAGTGTATGCCGACGGCTGGAACGGGCCGCTGTGAGCCCCGGGGGTCACCGGCAAGCACGCACCCCAACCCCCGACTCCGCGTCCGCCCAGCCAGCCATCAAGGGCCAGAATGGGGCCATCCTCGGCTGCGGCGAGGAGACTATTTCGACGAGTTTTTCAGCGGTGTGTCTACAGGGCGAACGTTGTCTGATGCGGCACTAGCGGCCGCCGCCGGCAGGGACGACGCTATACGCATCTTGGACCTGCGCCCCCGCTCGAGCATTGCCACTGTGGTCCTCGACAGCCCGCACTCCGCCGCTCTAGCCCCCGTCGGTGACCTCGTCGTCGCCTTCCAGCACGACATCGCCCTCTGTCGCCACCGAGTTCGTTGACCTCGTCCTTGGCGGGTTTGCGACGGCTGCTTGGTTCATAGTGCTGCCGTGGTTCTGGGCAGCGATCAGGGTCGACTTCGATCTGGTGATGAGGTGCCGAAGCAGGCAGTTGCTCAGCTGAGCAGGCGGGGGTCGTCGATGTGCACGGTGATCGTTCCGGGCGGGTAGTGGTGCTCCTGGTCGGTGAGGATCATGTGCATTGTGCCGCGGGAGCCGGTCGGCAGGGCGCAGTAGAGGGCGTGGGAGATGTCTTGGGCGCCGATGCCGTCGCGGACCATGGCGGCGACGGTGACGGCGGACGCGGAGTCGAGAGGCTCAATTTCGATGGCGGGGAGTGCGAGCGCGAAGGTGCCCGCACCCTGGGATTTGACCTCGGCCGACAGGAGACAGAGGGCGGGTACGGACAGGTGGCGGAAGGGCGATGCGGCGGCGTTGTCGGCCAGCCGGACGAGGGCGCGGTGGCCGGCGGCAAGCGCCGTGACCGCCGAGGTGTCGAGGATGATCACGCTGCGGTGCCGCGCTTGAGGTTCTGCACGGACTTCTCAGCCGCGATGGCATAGGCGTTCTCAAGGACGCTGGGCATGGCGTCCAGCTGGCTGTCGTCGATGCCTCGGTCGCGCATGAGGCGGCGACTCTGTCGGACGCGCTCAGCCAGCTGCTCGGCCGTGTGTTCCTGGTTCGCCAGTGCCGTCACCAGGCCACCGATAGTCATGCCGCGCTCCCTGGCGAGCGCCGCCAAGTGGTCGCGGGTGGTGTCCGGCACCTTGATCGTCGAGTCACCCATGCCATCACAGTACTCTCCTGGTGGAGAAAAGTAGAGCCATCGGCGTTCGATCCGTGAGCTCGCCATCAAGGTGGACGGAGGTGGAAATCCAGCAGCTACTCGACGGACCGCTGCCAGCGGAAGAAAGGCTGGCCCGCAAGTGCGGCCCAAAGACGCGCCGCGCGGGCTGCCCGCGCAGAGGCGGGTTGGGGATGGAACGCACCGTCAGGAACCGTCCAGAAGGCACAGGTCAAGTCAATCGGCGAATGCCAAGCCGCCCGCACAGGACAGTTCGCGCACATTGCCGCGAAGGGGGTAACGCTTCCGCAACTCCCTCTACCAGACCGTCACTCGTCCTGAGAGCGTGTGCGCAACGCACGCGCAGTCAGGGAGATCCGTGAGCCAGCCGCACCCGAACCAGCCCTACCAGCCCGGCCCGCAGTGGGGTGCCCCGCCGCCGAAGCAGCCGTCGTTCCTCGACTGGGTGAAGGCCCACAAGGCGATCTCTGCAGTCGGCGCCGGCGTGGCCGTCGTGATCGTCGGCGCGGCTATGGCGAGCGGTGCTGGCAACCCCCCGCCCGCACCCTCCACCCCAACGCCCCCGGTGGCGGCCGCTGCGCCTGCGCAGTCCGCGCCCGCTGCCGCACCGGCCGCGACGACCCCCACAGCAACCGTCCCGGCTGCGCAGACCAAGCAGGTCGACCTGCCGAACTTTGTCGGCATGGGCCTGCAGTCCGCCCAGGACAAGGCCCAGGCCTCCGGGTTCTACTTCCTCACCAGTCACGACGCGCTCGGCCGTTCCCGGATGCAGCTGGATGACCGGAACTGGAAGGTCTGCACGCAGTCCCCGGCTGCCGGGCAGCAGAAGATTGACGTGAAGGTCGACATGGGCGCGGTCAAGCTCGACGAGAACTGCCCCGCGCAGGATCAGGGCGCTTCGACACCGAAGGCCGCCGGGTCGATGCCGGACTTCAGGGGCAAGTCGATGGCTGCCGTACGGGATGCGATGGACCGGTCGACGTCGTTCCAGGTGAAGGACCTGTTGGAGGGCCGGATGGTGCTGCTGGAGTCGAACTGGCAGGTGTGCACCCAGGACCCGAAGCCGGGGACGGCGCTGAACGGGCAGCCGGTGTCGCTGGGTGTGGTGAAGTTCGAGGAGAAGTGCCCGTGACCACGGGTTGAGTTTGCGCATGCCCTGCCGTGAGCAGCGCGGCGGGGCACGGCACTGCGCCTGCCTGCGGCAGGGTTCACTCAGTCGAGACCACCGCTCGGAGTGCCGAGCGCAAGTCCCTGGAGAACCTCACTGCTGGTGACATCCAGCTGGCCGACACCATGAGCGTCGCTGGCTGGGCATGCTTTATATTTCAACTAATCGCGTCGGCTGTGCGTGGATCATGCCAATACGCGCCGCTACCTCCCGGCGCGGCTCCGGCATCCTCATGCAGGGCCACATCAAGGGTGAGGTCGGCTCATGCCCGTCTACCGTTTCAACCCGCCACCGAACTGGCCTGCTCCACCCGCGGGATGGATGCCGCCGCAGGGTTGGCAGCCGGATCCCGCTTGGGGTCCGCCTCCCGCAGGCTGGGAGCTGTGGGTGGCGACGGATCAGCGTGAGGCTTCGGCGGCACACGTGTCGTTCCCGTCCCAGGCTGCGGCTGCTCCCGTCTTCGGATCCAAGGACGCCAGCAAGAGGCCGAGCCTGTTCGGCCGCGCCCGGGCCAAGGAGAACGAGGAGCTGACCCGCCTCCGGGACTGGGTGGCGCGAACCCAAGGACTCGGCGCACTGCAGGTCACCGAGCTGCTGGGCCAGGCCCACGACCATGCGAAGAACCTACGGGAACAGGCCGAGGCCGAGGTTAAGGAGATCAAGCGGCAGGCCGAGGCCGACGCGCGCCAGATACGCGCGGACGCCAAGGAAGCCGCCAAGCAGCAGGAGGAAGCTGCGCGTCAGGCCGGCCGCAGTGCCGAGCGCTCACGCAGGGAGGTGGAGAGCTCCCGTCAAGAGATCGCGACGCTGGAAGGGCAGCTCACCGAGCTGAGGGCGCAGACCGTGGTGACCGAGGAACTGCTGATGCTCCAGCAGGTGGGCGTCTACGCCTACCACCACCCCCTGCAGGACGCCATTGCCTACCGTACCCAGCTCGACAGCCTCCAGGCCGAGATCAAACGCCTGGCCGCCGCTGGCATGGCCGTCCGGTCCGTCACCGACTGGACGGTGAACGGTTCGAGGGCCGAGGGCAAGAAGATGGTGCGGGACTTCTCGAAGCTGATGCTGCGTGCCTACAACGCCGAGGCCGACCAAGCGGTCCGCACCATGCGGCCGCACCGGCTGCAGCCGTTGGTGGACCGCCTCTACAAGACGCGGGAGACCATCGCGAAGCTCGGCGCCACGATGCAGATCCGCATCGCCGACGAGTACCACGACGCCCGCGTCCGTGAGCTCTACCTCACGGCTGACTATCTGCAGAAGAAGGACGAGGAGAAGGAAGCGCAGCGGGAGCTCAGGGCCCGTCAGCGCGAGGAGGAGAAGGCCCAGCGCGAGTTCGACCGCGAGCGCGGCAAGCTGGAGAAGGAGCTCGAGCACACACAGCGCGCCCTGCAGCGTCTCCACGAGCGCGGCGATGCCGATGGCGCTATGGAGCTCGAGGCGAAGCTCCAGGAGATCCAGCAGGCGCTGACCGCAGTTGCCGAACGGGCGGCGAACATCCGGACCGGCTACGTATACGTCATCTCCAACGTCGGCGCGTTCGGAGACCGTATCGTCAAGATCGGACTCACCCGCCGACTCGAGCCGCTGGACCGCATCTACGAGCTGAGCGGCGCCTCGGTGCCCTTCCGGTTCGACGTGCACGCACTCATCTTCAGCGAGGACGCGGTCGGTCTCGAGACGAAGCTCCACCAGCGCTTCGCCGACCGCCGCGTGAACCGGGTGAACAGCCGACGGGAGTTCTTCTACGTCAGCCCGGCGGAGGTACGCGACGCTCTCGGCGAGTTCGCTGGCCAGCACCTGGTCGAGTTCGTCGACGAGCCCGAAGCCCTGGAATGGCGGGCCAGCACCATGAAAACCGCCCCGGTCGGTAGCTGACTCGAGAAGGTGGGTGGTCCCGTCGCAAACGGGACCACCCAGCCGCCGGGCGCGTCGACTCAACCACCTGACGGGCAGGAATGGCGGTCCAACCGTGGTGCCTGCCTGGAGGTGGTGCCTGCAGTCCGCACGTGCCCCAGGACGGGCCCCGTCAGGGTGCCGATAGCCTGTCTTCCAGTCAAATTCCCGCCTGGAGGGGAGACACTGTGAACGTCGTCGAACACGAGCTGACGGCCCCCTGGGAAGGGATCCTGATGGAGCCGGCAGCGGGCAACGGCACGGGTGTCGTCGTCCTGGCCGGGTCGAGCGGCCGGGTGGACCGCCGACGAGCAAGGCTCCTCGCCGAGCAGGGTCTCCTCGCTCTGGCCATACGCTGGTTCGGCGGACCGGGGCAGCCGGCGGGGATCTGCGAGGTTCCGCTGGAGACGTTTGTCGCGGCCGTCGACCTGCTGAAATCTCGTGGAGCGGAGCGCGTCGGCATCCTCGGCGTATCCAAGGGCGCCGAGGCCGCGCTGCTCACCGCGGTCTACGAGCCGCGCGTCGACGCGGTGGTGGCCATCTCTCCGACGTCGCTGGTCTGGTGCAACGTGGGGCCGGGGCTGGATGGGCGGGACCGTCCCTGGAGGTCCTCCTGGACCTGGCAGGGGCAGCCGCTGCCCTTCGTCCCGATGGACGGCGACTCCTGGCAGCCCGCGGAGCAGGGCGACGGTCCGGTGGCGATCTGCGGCTGGTACGAGCTCAGCGAGCGGACCTGTGCCCGGAGTCTGGACGCCGCTGTGATCCCGGTGGAGAAGGCGTCCGCCGACATCCTGCTCGTCGCCGGCGGCGACGATGCGATGTGGCCTTCCCTGCGATACGCCGAGCAGTTGGCCGCGCGCCGCCGGGCAGCCGCCGCCCCGGTCCACCTGGTGACCCGCGACGATGCCGGACACCGGCCGCGCTTCCCGGGTGAAGGCCCCGCCACACCCTCGAAGACCTTTGCCTACGGAGGGACAGCCCGCGGCGACGCCCTGCTCGGCGAGGCAGCCTGGGCACCCATCCTCGGCCTGCTCCAGCCGGGGCAGACTGAGAAAGTGTTGGGTAATCGGATGATTACTGGTTCTTGAGGTCGTCGGCGAGGCGGCGGGCTGCTTCGGTCTCGATGGGGCCGTGCGGTTCGA
>NZ_JBFBJY010000171.1:0-6399 GCF_040702125.1 Kitasatospora sp. NPDC085895
CGTGGGGGCATACTTCACCTTCGACGCAGACTGGTACAGATCATGGCAGGGGCGAAAGTGAGATACCGGATGATCGCCATCAAAATGCCCACTCACTGGGCGTTTCGTCCCTGACTTTGGACGTCAGGTTCCGCGCCAGGTTGGGGTGGATTCGCCGGTGAGGCGGCGGGTCATGAGCCCGATCATCGCGACGTGGACCATGGCTTCCGAGCGGGCCGGGAGGGCCTCGTAGTCGCGGGCGAGGCGCCGGTGGAGCATGAGCCAACCGAAGGTGCGCTCGACGATCCAGCGGCGGGGTTGGACGACGAATCCCCTGGTGGCAGGGTCGCGGCGGACGATCTCGAGGTCGATGCCCAGGGTGGCGCCGTGTTCCACGACGGCGTTCTTGTAGCCCATGTCGGCCCAGGCCTTGCGGATCGTGGGGTGCTCGGCCGCGACCGCGGTCAGCAGCTGCCGGCCGGCGGCGTTGTCCTGGACGCTCGCGGCGGTGACCAGCACCACGAGCAGCAGACCGATCGTGTCGGTGACGATGTTGCGTTTCCTTCCGACGATCTGCTTCCCGACATCGACGCCCTGGTCGACGGCAGGGACGTTGGTGGAGGTCTTGATGCTCTGCGAGTCGATGATGCACGCCGTCGGCTTGGGATCGCGGCCTTCGGCGGTGCGGACCAGGCGCCGTAGAAGGCCGCCTGGCTGCTCGAACACTCCCTCCTTCTGCCAGCGGGCGAAGTAGGCGTAGACGGTTTCCCAGGGCGGGTAGTCGTGCGGGAGGTAGCGCCAGGGGATGCCGGTGCGGTCCACGTAGAGGATCGCGTCCAGCAGGTCGCGCAGCTCGTGCTCGGGTGGGCGGCCGAACGCCAGGGCACGTGCAGTGCGCTCCTGGCGCCAGGCGGTCAGCGTGGGTTCGACCAGGGCCCAGCGGGCATCGGACAGGTCACTCGGATACCGTCGACGATCCGTCATGACGACGGCATACTGCGGAATCCCGCTGCCGCCCAGAGGCTGCGGAACTCAGAGGACAATCGTGCTCCAGCCCGGCTTCCTGGGATGAGACAGGACGATGCGCACAGTTCCGACGGACATTCGTACGCAGGCGGCACTTCTGTCACAAAGGGCCTCAGGAGTTGCCGCAGGAGAGCTGGCCACGCGGTCTGGAAACCGGGATCAACTGGCTCTTTCATGGGTAAAACGCCCAGTCAGACCGTGTTTGAGATCTGCCGTGTCCCGTGGCTGAAGGGTTCGTTGAGCTCTCTGTGAACGGCGTTGGGGGTGGGTATCCGTCGGACCTGACGGACGAGCAGTGGGCGCTGGTGGAGCCGTTGCTTCCGCCGGCGCGAGTGGGTCCGAAGGGCGGTCGGCGGGAGAAGCATCCGCGACGGCGGATCGTGGACGCGATCTTCTACGTGGTGCGGACCGGGTGCGCGTGGCGGCAGCTGCCGAAGGACTTCCCGCCCTGAAACGCCGGTGTGGATCACGCTCATGGCGATGCGGCGCCGCAAGACCCTCGTGGTCTGCCAGCCCTGTCACCAGGACATCCACGCAGGCCGGGCCACCTCTTCCACCCGAAAACGACCACTGGAGAGCGGTGTGCTGGGAAACTAGCCCGCACCGTTCGGGAAGGGGGCCGTCGGAAAAGGACCCGCACCACGGGCACCTCGTCGGCGGCCTACTTCACTCACCTGGTGGCACGACGACGGCACCGTCGAGCGAATCCACGACGCCCTGCGCGGCCAGGTCCGTGAAGCCGACGGCCGCGACGCGGAGCCGAGCGCCGGCCTGATCGACTCGCAGTCCGTCCGCACCGCCGACACCGTCCCCGCCGCCACCAGGGGCTTCGATGCGGGCAAGAAGGTGAAAGGTCGCAAGCGGTTCATCGTCACCGACACCCTCGGCCTACTCCTGGCCGTCCACGTTGTCGCGGCGAGCATGCAGGACCGCGACGGCGCGAAGCGGCCGCTGCTGTGGACCCGCCTCGACCACCCCGGCGTCAAGAAGGTCTGGGCCGATCAGGGCTTCGCCGGCCGGCTGGTCGAATGGACCGCCCAGATCCTCGGCCGCGACCTGGAGATCATCCGCAAAGACCCTGACCAGCGCGGCTTCCAAGTCCAGCCCAAGCGGTGGGCGGTGGAGCGAACCTTTTCCTGGCTCACCGCCCACCGGCGCCTCGCCCGGGACTACGAGACCAGCCCAGCACACTCCGAGACCATGATCCGCTGGGCGATGATCGGCATCATGGTCCGCCGGCTCACCCGAGGCCGCCCGGCAACCCGACGAGGCCCGCGACCGCTCTCACGCATCGCCGGCTGACGGCCCTCACACTCCTCATGTGTCGTACAAGCCGTCCCACGGCACGCTGAATCCAAGCTGGTTCGGGTAGAACTCGGCCCAGTCGTCCTGTTCCTCCCCGTCGGGATACTCCCCATGGCACTCACGGACCAGGCCGAACAGTGTGCCGTCGACCTCCACGGCGAACGGGGCAATCGCGATGTCGGCGAACCGCCGGCCCGGCAGCGAGTCCATAAGCTGCTGTGCGGCTTCCACCACCGGCACCTTCCCCGGCCCGTCGGCGACCGTTCCGGATGCGTGCGCAGACGGCGGCCGAACTCTGGCTTGACGAGCGCGGATACGGCTACAAGAACCTCAAGTGCCAGGTCGAGGACCTCTCGCAGGCCGCGCTCGGCAAGCGTCAGCGCCGGGCCCGCGCGGCGGCCGGCTGACCGGGAGCCGCCTCGGGTCGGTGAGGTGCGTGCGCTCGGCTCCGGGTGGATCCACCTCGTCCAGGGTGTTCCGCTCGCCTGCCGAGCACGGCTCAATCCGCCCGCGCGGCCGGACCGGGCGAAGAGCTACTGGTCCTTCATCGGACGGGCCTGGCGGAGCTCTCCTTCCAGGAGGCCCATGATGAACTTGTCGTACCACTGGCCGTCGCGGCGGAAGACCTGGCGCAAGCGGCCCTCGTCGACGAAGCCCACCTTCCGGTAGACCCGGTGGGCGGCGTGGTTCTCGGTGACCACGGTGAGCCGGATCTTGTGCAGCCGCATCTTCTCGAAGCCGTAGCGGCAGACCGTGCGCATGGCGTCGGTGGCGTAGCCCTGGCCCCAGTACTCCTTCTCGCCGAGGTAGATGTCGAGGTCGGCGCACGCGGTCTCCGGCTCGGCGTCGTGCAGGCGGACCAGGCCGATGAGCCTGCCGTCGCTCCGGACCTCGATGCCGAGCAGCAGGTCGGCGTACGTGTTGGCGGGACGCTCGGCGAGCCACTTCTCGACGTGGGCGAGGGGTTGGGCGTAGCCGTCGTCCATCCAGCGCATCACCTCGGGGTCGTGGTTCCACCGCCACAGTGCCTCGGCGTCCGAGACGTCCATCGGCCGCAGTCCCACCAGGTCTCCGAGCACCATGACGACGCCCCCTCCTCCTCGATCCGTGATCATCATCGTTTCTGACGTGGCCAGTGGTAGCACGAGCGCCGGACGGTGATCAATCCGATTGATCGTCGGCGACCGGGAGGTCTCTCCGGTCCTGATGGACGGTCATGTCCGTGCCGCGCTAGGCTGGACGGGTACCGCACATGGAACGCATCCGCCCCCTGAACGCTCCGTCGTTCAGGGGGCGGATGCGTTCGGCCCCGAAGACTCCGCGACAGCGCGACCGGCACGGCCGGCCGCGCTGTTCGCGCTGCCCGGAACAGGAGAGCTGACCGTCATGCCGCGACGAACCTCATGCCGCGAAGGCACCCCCAGCCGGATCGACCTCCGGACCACCGACCGGGAGGCCGCGATGGCCTTCTACGGCGGCCTGTTCGGCTGGGAGTTCAAGGATCGAGACTTCAAGGAACTGGAGTTCAAGGACTCGGTGACTCCGGAAGCCCCGGGCCACACGATCGCCGTGCACCACGGCGGGGTGGTCGCCGGGATCGTCGAGGCGGGCGGCGCGTCCCCGGCCTGGTGGACGTACCTCGCCGTGGACGACATCGAGGCCGCCGCCGCCAAGGTCGAGGCGGCGGGCGGTTCGCTGCTGATGCCGCCCGGCGACGGCGTGGGGGAGGAGCGGACGGCCCTCGCGGTGGATCCGACCGGTGCGGTCGTCGGGCTCTGCGCGAGGGGGGAGGGCGCCGAGGGGATCGTGATCAACGAGGCCGGGGCCTACACCTGGAGCGAGCTCATGACGGGTGACCGGGACGCGGCCCTGGCCTTCCACCGGGAGGTGTTCGGGCTCACCGTACGGGTCGTGGACCTCGGGGGCTCGCCGTTCACCGGACTGGTGGCCGGCGAGGACATGGTCGGCGGAGTCATCCCGCTCCCCCGCGAGGGCGCGGTGGCCCGCTGGATCGTCTACTTCGCGGTGACCGACGTCGAGGAGACCACCGCTCGTGCGGAGTCGCTCGGCGGATCCGTCGTGCACGGGCCGATCGAGACCCCGGTCGGGCCGCTGGCGGCGCTCCGGGACCCGCAGGGTGCCGCGTTCAGCGTCTGGGCGGTGAACCTGCCTGCGCGGTAGGGCGGGAGTCCGTACGGGCTCACCGTCGCGGACAGTTCGACCGGGCTCGGGACCGGCCACCCGCCGGTGCGCGCCGCACGCGGTGTTTCGTGCGCGGACGAGCCTCGATCTGTCACACTGGGTAGCGAGACGTGGCCGGAGGGTGGCGGATGGAGACGGTGATCGTGCAGTTGCCGGAGCAGAGCGGCGCTCCGGCGGCGGGGCCGCCCGGTCTGCTGCACATGGGGCCCGGTGACAGTGCGGACTTCGGGCGGGGCGCCCCGGGCCGGCCGGTGGCGATCGCGCTGGCCGACCAGGGTGTGTCGCGTCGGGCCGGGGAGATCGTCGCCGCCGAGGACTACTGGCGGCTGTCCAACTTCAGCCGCTCGGCGACGTACGTGGTGGAGAACCTCGAAGGGGCGGGGGAGCACGTGAAGGTGGCGCCGGGGCGGCTCGGCGCGCCGGTGCCGTTCGAGTTCTCCCGGGTCGTCCTGCCGTCGGTCAGGGCGGTCTGCGACTTCAAGGTGTTCGCCCCGCAACACGCCTACCTGGGGGCCGAGTCGGGCCCGCACCAGGGTGAGCACACCGTCAGTCCGTTCGCGCTGGACGCGACCGCCAAGTACTTCCTCGTGCTGGTCGCGCTCTGCGAACCCCGGTTGCGCGGGGCCTCGACGGCGGCCGTCCCGGGCGTCGGCGACGTCCTCGAACGGCTGCGCGGGCTGCCGTCCTGTGCGGGCCTCACCAGGTCGGCGGTGAACTACCACATCGACTACCTCGCCACGACCAAGCTGCGGTTGCGGCCGGACGACGAGCCGTCCGACGGCACACTGCGCAAACGCGAGGAACTGGTCTCGCTGGCCCTGCGCTTCGACCTGGTGCGCGAGGACCATCTCGCCCTGCTGCCGCCGCACCGACGCCGCTGCTGAGAGAGCACCGCATGAACGACCGCTCCCCGGCCCCGCTCCAAGTCCCGTCCGGCTACCGGGTGGCCGGGTACCGGATCACCGGGCCGCTCGGCGGCGGGGGCTGGGGCAGTGTCCACGCGGCGGAGGGTGTCGCCGACGGCGCGCCCGCCGCGCTGACCTGAAGCGCGAGTCCAGGTGTTGGCCCTCGGCGTCGAACTCGTGCAACACGGAGTACCACCGTCGCACTACCCGGCCATTAGCGTCCCGGCCTACGAAAACACCGCTGACGTGGGCGAAGAACTGGTCTCCGTCCCACTGCCCGATGGTAGACGTTCGGTAGTCCGGCTCATGCCGAATAGGAACCAGGTCAGGCACAGTCATGCCCGCACCCTACGTGTCGACCACGACGCCACGGATGCCCTGAAGGGTGTCTTTACTGCCGTACATCGTCTGACCAGCGGCTTTCCGGGCGGTCGGGTTCCGGGCATGATCACTGGGCGTGGGTCTGCGACTGCTGTACTTGATCTTCTGCCGGCTGCTGGGCTGGCTGACACTCCTGGGACGCTCCTCCGCTGCCGACAGGGCCGAGATCCTCGCCCTGCGCCATGAGGTCGCCGTGCTGCGCCGACAGATCGGGCGGCCGCAGATGTCCTGGGCCGACCGCGCGGTGCTCTGCGCTCTCGCACGCCATCTGCCGTCCGCCCTGCGCCGGCACCGGCTGGTCACCCCGGGCACGCTGCTGGGCTGGCACCGACGGCTGGTGCGTTGGAAGGGGCGCCAGCCACCGGGCAGGTCCGGCCGGCCACCGCTGCCCGAAGAGATCGTCGCGCTCATTTGGCGCCTCGCCACGCAGAATCCGGCCTGGGGGTACGGCAGGATCCAGGGCGAGCTGCGACGGCTCGGCCACCGGGTCGCCGCTGCCACCATCCGTCGCATCCTGCGTCGCTCCGGCCTGCCACCCGCTCCACCGCGCGCCTCCCGGCAGTCCTGGCGCACCTTCCTCCGCTCCCAGGCCCACACGCTT
>NZ_JBFBJY010000172.1:0-6356 GCF_040702125.1 Kitasatospora sp. NPDC085895
CCCACCGTCCTACTCTGTCGCGGGCTCGAAGGCGCCAAGCCGATATCGACGTCAACTGGACGGCCCCACCCAGATTTTCGGCCCGTCAGGGTGGGGCCTCAAGACCCCGGACTACTCTGTCCCGTAATCGGTGGTAGCGCTCTGTGGTGGTCACTGGAGGAGGATTCCCAATGATGCTGTCAAGCCAGGGCGGTGACGTCGAGTAATGGCTTCATGCTGCTGCAGTAGCCGGCTGGCCCATGCTTGCTTCGAAGGTGGGGAGTGTCTGATCAACGGCTCTGGCCCGTAATCGGTGGTAGCGCTGTGTAGTGGTCACCGGAGGAGGATTCCCAATGATGCTGTCAAGCCAGGGCGGTGACGTCGAGTAATGGCTTCATGCTGCTGTAGTAGCCGGCTGGCCCATGCTTGCTTCGAAGGTGCGGTGGTCGCGTATGAGGGCCCAGAGCACGTTGAGGCGGCGCCGGGCCAGAGCCAGCACGGCTTGCTTGTGGGACTTCCCCTCGGTGCGTTTGCGCTGGTAGAAGCGTTGGGATTCGGGGCAGCGGATGGCGGCGACCTGGGCGGAGAGGTAGAACATTCGCAGTAGGCGCCGACTGTAGCGCCGCGGGCGTTGGAGGTTGCCGCTGACCTTGCCCGAGTCGCGGGGGACGGGAGCAAGGCCGGCGACACCGGCGAGCCGGTCGGGACTGCCGAAGGCAGACATGTCGCCGCCGGTGGCGGCGATGAACTCGGCGCCGAGCATGTCTCCGATGCCGGGCATGCTGGTGATCACCTCGGCGTCGGGGTGCTCGCGAAACCGGTCCTCGATGAGGGTGTTGAGCTGGTCGATTTCCTCATCGAGGGCCATCACCTCCCTGGACAGGGTGTGGACCATCTTCGCGGCGGTCTTCTCTCCTGGGACGGCGGTGTGCTGGGCCTCGGCGGCGGTCACCGCGGCCTGGGCGGCGCTCGTGGCGATGGCGACGGTGCGCACGCCGTGGTTCCTCAGCCATGCCGTCAGTCGCGTTCGGCCGATGCGCCGCAGCATGGCGGGGGTCTGGTAGCCGGTCAGCAGGATGAGCGCGGTCTTGGAGGTGCTGTAGTCGAAGGCCCGTTCCAGGGCGGGAAAGTACTCCAGCAGCTGGGCACGGAGCCGGTTGATCGCACGTGTGCGGTCTGCCGACAGGTCGATGCGTCGAGCGGTCAGGATCCGCAGGTCCACCGCGATGCCGTTGGTCTCGGTCAGCGGCTGCAGGTCACGGCGCATGCGGGCGGTGTCGGCAATGACGAAGGCGTCCTTCGCGTCCGTCTTCCCGCTGCCCCGGTAGGCGGCCGATGCATGGTGCACGGTCCGGCCCGGGATATACAGCAGCTTCTGTCCATGGCTGACCAGGATCGCGATCCAGAGCGCGGCTCCGCCGGAGCTGAGGTCGACCGCCCACGTGACGGGGCCGCCATCGGCCAACTCCAGCACATCGCAGAGCAGTTCCAGCAGTTCAGGCTCGTTGTTCGGCACGCGACGGGAGAGGAGCTTGTTCCCGTCGGTGTCGATCACCGTGCAGTGGTGCTCGGCCTTGCCCGCATCCGTCCCGGCCCACAGTTCGGGCACCAGGTCCTCCTCCATCGACGCACGTGCTTACAGTCCCAGCAGACGACCTCGCCGACGCGTCCATACAAGCGATTTATTTCGCGCATCCCAATCAGCGGCCGAGTCGTCGCGGGGCGTCGGCGGCCAATCCTCCTGAACCACGACAGCGGCAATGCGGTGAAAGCCATACCAGACGCCCCTGGGTGTCCAGATCTTACGAATGACCCGAACGGACCCACGTAGAAAGGTATGGATGCGGTGGCGGAGCAGGGGGAACCCGGCTCGGCCGTGCATCTGGCGCATGATCCGTTTGGTTCGCGTGTTGACTCCCTCGGTGCGGCCGTTGTGGAACGGGAGGGTGAGTCCGGCGTTGACGGCGGCCCGGTCGAGCTCCAGGCCGTTGCTGAAGGAGTGCAGGTGGGGCAGGTCGACGGCGCGGACTGACGTGATCCAGTCGGTGAGCTTGGTGTCGTTGCCCTCTATCGGCGTCAGCAGTTGCGCGAACTCGTGGGTCAGGCGAGCGAGTTCGGTTATCTCCGGGCATGCCGCGGTGAGTTCCCGCAGTAGTGCGGTGTCCTTGTCGCGCAGGTTCTCCGGGCGGGTGAGGAGGAGGCGGGCGAAGCGCTGCGGGGTGGTGACGGGTTTGTCGCCCTCGGCGCGGCCCTGGGTGAGGTAGCGGACCAGGAGGTTGGCGCTGCCGGTGTAGCCGAGTTCCGTGATCTCGCGCGGGAGGTGGGTGACGGGCACGGCGGGTTCCTCGGCCCGACGTCGGCGCAGGTGGTCGCGGTAGGGATCGACCAGGGTGGGCTTGTAGCGGGGTGCGCGGCGATCGCCGGTGGGCTCCTTCATGCGGGCGTATCGCTTGACGGTGTTCAGTGCGACGTCGAGGCGGCGGGCGCATTCGAGCAGGCCAACGCCCTGGTCGAGCAGGGCGTGGACCTGCTGCCAGCGCTCGCGGGTGGTCTGCTCGCGCACGCTCCGGGGCTGGGCGGGGTTCACGACGGTGGCCCAGCAGTTGGCGTGGGAGCGGACCTCGGCCAGGACCTTGCCGCACAGGTTCGACCAGAGATGCCATCTGTCGCTGACCTGCACCGCTTCGGGAAGTGCCTGGCGGATCGCCTCGCCGTAGGAGCCGGAGCCGTCGCGGCAGACGTACTCGATCCCCGGGTGCTCGCGCAGCCACGCGACCAGCGTCTGGGTGGTGCGGTCGGGCAGGACGTCGATCCGCTCGCCGGTCTCGGCGTCGATGAGTACGGTCGCGTAGCGGTGCCGGCGCTTGAGGGCGAAGTCGTCGACGCCGAGCACCCGCGGGACACGCGGTGGCGGCAATGCCTGGCGCAGGAGCACGCGCAGGGCGGTCGAGCGAGAGATGCAACAGGCCAGGACACGACAGAGGCGGGCGCCCGCCCGGCCCGATAACTCCTTCACCACGGATCCGAGCTGGTCGGCCAGGCGAGTCGTGCGGCGCTGGTAGCGCTCCACGACGCCGGAAACCTGCTCACGGAACGTCTGCCGCGAGCAGCCGAGCACCGGGCACACCAGCCGCCGCAGCCTCGCCGAGACGACGACCCGCCGGCCGTCCACCGGCACGTCCGCCACCGTCCGATGGTGAAAGCCGTGCACCCGCCCCGTCGGCGTGCCGCACACGGGACACGGCACCGGATCCTCCCGGGTCCGCGCGGTCACCCGGATCACACCGCACTCGCCCGTCACGCCCTCGACCACCAGCGCCGACAACCCTGAAAACACCACACTCACAAGCTCGTTGACATCGCGCACACCATGCCAACGATGCCGGTCACCCCTAGTTACCACCGATTACGGGCCAGAGCCGTTGATTTGACACTCCCACCTCGGCGCCTGTGATTGCAGGTTCGGACGGCGACCACAGCGACGACACACGGGGAACAGTCCCAGTGGCGTAGCGCTTGCGGCGCAGCCGCAGATCGGAGTGTCGGCTGCGGGTACGGTCTGGAGCGGGGGGCAACGAGAGGGGCGTGGCGTGGCGGGTGGGACCGGGCCGGGGACGGCGTACCGGGGCTGATCCTGGACTTCGCGGGTGTGCTGACCACGGGGGTGCTGGAGGCGCACCGGCAGTGGTGCGTGCAGCAGGGCCTGGAGGCGGAGGCGTGGCGCAGCGCGCTGAACCACCACCCGGAGGGCCGTCGGCTGTATGCGGCGCTCGAGTGCGGGGCGATCGGGCAGGCGGAGTGGAACGTCGGCACGGCGGCGATCCTGGGGGTGGAGGCGGAGAATCTGATGGGCCGGGTCTGGGCCGGGGTGCGCCCGGCCGCGGGGATGATTCGGCTGGCGAAGGCGGCGCGGGCGGCCGGCTACACGGTGGCGCTGTTGTCGAACTCCTTCGGTCTGGCCCCGTACGACCCGTATGCGGCGGCCGGGGTGTGGGAGCTGTTCGACGTTGCGGTGATCTCGGAGCGGGAGCGGGTGGCCAAGCCGGACCCGGCGATCTACCGGATCGTGCTGGAGCGCATGGGTCTGCCCGGGGAGGCGTACGTCTTCGTCGACGACCACCCAATGAACTTGCCGCCGGCCGAGGCGCAGAGCGTCGCCCGGCTGGAGGAGCTCCTGGGCGTGAGCACGGCCGCCGTCGCCGCCTGACCGGCGACTCGTTCCCGAGCTCGCTTCCGACGCTCGGTCAATTTCCGTACCCGGAGCTGCTTCGTGGCTCGGTCGCGCATCTCCTGGACGGCTTGGGGATCGTTCGCGGCGTCGGCGTCCATGATGGTCGCTGCGCCGTTGCCGAGGTCGACGACGTGGTGCTCCATGGTGCCGGTGGCGGCGATGGCCAGGACGACGAGGAGTTCGTTGGTGACGTCTTGGGTGAGGTGGACCTTGTCCTCGTCGTCGGGGTCGAGGTGGCCTTCCCCGTCGGGTGCGGCGAGGACGGCGAAGGAGCGGCTGACGAGGTTACGCAGGACCCGGAGCTGGTCCGGGTTCATGCGGGCCTGCCGGCCCTGCTCGGTCTTGCTGGGGGCGTTGAGGATGGCCTCCAGAGCCGGGCAGAACTTTGTGGATGCCGGACAGGACGGCTGTTCGTTTGTGCATGGCCACCCCCGTGAGGGTGGGGTCCACGGGCCGCACGTTGTGCGCCCCGCGCGTGGTTCAGGTGCCGGGCGCCGACGGCCGGGCGAGGGTCGCGAAGCCGGCGCAGAGCAGGCGGACGCTCCGGGTGAACTTCTCGTCCTGGCTCAGGCGGGGGAACGTGGGGCCCATGAGCAGGGGGAAGCGCTCGCACAGGTCGGCGTGGAGTTCGGCGGTGACGGGCGGGGGAGCGGTGGGTTGGTTCTGCTCTTGGAGGACGAAGCCGGTGACGTGGCTGAGGAGGGTGTCGGCGGCGACGGCGCCGTCCTCGGCGGGCAGGCCGGCGTCGCCCAGGGTGGCGAGCAGGCGTTCCATCAGCGCGAGTGCGCCGGTGCTCAGCATGCCGGGGCTCTCGGCGAGGAGCCGGGCGCCGCCGGGATGCTCTCCGATGCTCCGGCGCAGGCCGGCGGCCTGGGCGTGGATGCGGTCCGGCCAGCCGGCGGTGGACGGGAGTGCGGCGAGGGCCTCGGTGCCAGCGTCGTACGCCCGGCGGCAGATCCGGTCGGCCATCAGGGCGAGCAGTTCGTCCTTGCCGCGGACGTGGTAGTAGAGGCTCCCCGCGTGGGTGTCCAGTCGGTCGGCGACCTGACGCATGGACAGGTGGTGATAGCCGACCTCGGCGAAGACGGCCATCCCCGCGTCGACGATGCGCTCCCTGGTGAGCTTCACCCGCCCACCGTACAGCCCTCTTCCAACGCTGTTCGAAAGCCGTGCTAGCTTGGCGCCGACAGATTTTCCAACGGCGTTGGAAAACGCCGTGATCGGGGGAGAACGGGCAATGGGGGCGATCGTCTTCAACGTGACCACAGCCGCGCTGATGGTCATGATGATCAACTGCGGACTCGGCGTGGTCGGCCGGGACACGCTGCGCGATCGTCCGCTCCCGTGGGCGGCGGTCGGCCTGACCGCGCTCGCCGTCGGGGGCGTCCTGCTCCAACTGGCCTGGCCCGGGGCGATGGACGCGCTCGACGCCGACCCGGCCAAGTCCGGCTGGTGGCGCGAGTTCACCTCGGTATTCATGCAGAACGGCGGCCTCTTCGGCGGCCTGTGGAACCTCCTCACCCTTGCCGCCGTCGCCGCACTCGCCGAATGGCACTGGGGCGGCCGGATGGTCCCCGCTTTCTTCCTGGCCGGCATCGTGCTGCCCAGCCGCCTCGACACCGCGCTCGGCCTCGCCGACGGCCCCAGCAACGATCCGCGCAACTTCGCAGGCAGCTCCGGTGCCACCTACTTCCTCGGCGCCACCCTCGCCCTCGCCCTGCTCACCCGCACCCGACTCCCGAAGGAAATCGCCCTAGCGGTCGGCGTCCCGGTGCTCGGCCTCGCGATGTGGCTGGCCCAGGACAACGGCCACGGGCTGGTGTCGGTGTACGGGTTCGCCCTCGGGGCGCTCGCCTGGGCAGTCCGGCGCCGACGGACTCCCAGGCCGTAGCCCGGCGCTCCCGCCGATGGACGGGACGTCAGGACCAGGACCCCACGGCCTTCGACCGGCCTTCACAGTCTCCTGGACCCGGCCTCCGGCTGAGCCGTGATCGGACCGGTTGTGACACGTGGACACCGGGCGGCACCCACTGGCTCTCAGAGGGCATTTTATGTGGACGGATTGCCCTTTATGCCCTAGTAAGTCCCTCGCCAGGTTGGTGTGGTCTCGTCCGTTATGCGCTTGGTGAGGTTGTCGATCGAGGCG
>NZ_JBFBJY010000173.1:0-6078 GCF_040702125.1 Kitasatospora sp. NPDC085895
CGCCGTCGGATAGATGCGATACGAGTACCGAAGGTGCACAAGATCAACCTACCGAAGGCCACTGACAACGGCCTGCGGCAGAACATCCGAAGATCGCTCCGCCACTTCGCGGCTCCGGTCCAAGGACCCATTCCTCCCCGTCCTGAAGGCCGGGGCATCCTGGGAGATCAAAGGTGAGTAGCTCGCCGGCGACCCGCCGGGCTCCTTCGACCCGCTCTGGGCCCTGGTCCAGGCGCTCCTTATCGCAACGGGCCGAAAAGCCCCCGAAGCCCTCCAGGACGAGGCTCGCCGCTGCACCAACGGAACCGAATTAGCTGCGATCCGCCAGGCCGTCGGCGGGTGGGATCGCACCCGGGGGTACTGAGAACAGGTCTGGCAGGACGCCTGCGACGAACCCGGTCCGGCTCCCGACCCGCGGCTGCGCGCCTACCTCACTGCCGCCCGCCAGGCCGCCACCGCCCACCGCCGGAGCCAGCCGGCACCGGTCAAGCGGCCAGTCGTGGACCCCACGTGCGGGTGAATTCGCCGTCCAAGATCGCCGCCAGGATCGGCGGACCGACAGAATGACGTCCGCCCACGGTCGCGAGGAGCCGCACGGAACCCTCCGTCCGCACGGCACCCCCACCATGGCCCGGCCCCGAGCGGGCCGCGGTCGCGACGAAAGGGCGGGCGATTCCCGTGGCGAACGGCACGGTGCTGCTGGCACTGCAAAGCGACCCGATCGGCGGCGGAGTCGGCGCGGAACAGGTGCGCCGGATCGGCAAGGAACTGGAGAACCGGGGCCTGGAACTGCGCCAAGCCGCCGACGCCCGCGATGCCCGCGCGATGCTCCAGATCGAGGCCGGACTCGCCGCAGCCGTGGTGGCCTGGGACCTGCCGCACCCCACCGGCGCCCCGACCCACGAGGCCGCCCCCGATGCCGGCGGTGCCGCGATGCCCACCGGCGGGGCCGAGGTCCTGGAGTGCATCGGGCGCCGCTTCAAGGACCTCCCGGTCTTCCTGCTCATGTCCGACGGCTCCGACCACGACCTGGAGCACCTGCCGCTGTGGGTCGCCGAGACCGTCGTCGGCTACATCTGGCCGCTAGAGGACACCCCGGCGTTCATCGCCGGCCGCGTCGCGGCCGCCGCCGAGGCCTACCGTCGCGACGTGCTGCCCCCGTTCTTCCGGGCGCTGCGCCGATTCGACGACGCGCACGAGTACTCCTGGCACACCCCCGCCCACTCCGGTGGTGTCGCGTTCCTGAAGTCGGCCGCCGGCCGGGCCTTCTTCGACTACTACGGCGAGCGGCTGTTCCGCACCGACCTGTCCATCTCGGTCGGCGAGCTCGGCTCGCTGTACGAGCACTCCGGCCCAATCGGCGAGGCCGAGCGCAACGCCGCCCGCGTATTCGGCGCGGAGCGCACCTACTTCGTCCTGCACGGCGACTCCACGTGCAACCGGATGGTCGGCCACTACAGCGTCACCGCCGACGAGGTCGCCCTGGTCGACCGCAACTGCCACAAGTCCGTCCTGCACGGCCTGGTCCTTTCCGGCGCCCGCCCGGTCTACCTCGTGCCCACCCGCAACGGCTACGGCCTCGCCGGACCGCTGCCGCCCGCCGCCATCACTCCGGCCGCCGTCGCCGCGCGCATCGCCGCCAATCCGTTGGCATCTGGCGCGGTGTCGCCCGAGGCGCAGTACGCCGTCGTCACCAACTCCACCTACGACGGGCTGTGCTACGACACCGTCGCCGCGGCACGCGCGCTCGCACCGAGCAGCCCGCGCGTGCACTTCGACGAGGCGTGGTTCGCCTATGCCCACTTCCACCCCCTGTACGCGGGCCGGTACGGCATGGCGGTGGGTCCCGACACCTTCCAGGGGTCCGAGCGGCCGACCGTGTTCGCCACCCACTCCACGCACAAGCTCCTCGCCGCGCTCTCGCAGAGCGCCATGGTGCACGTGAGCTCGGCGCCCCGCGCCCCCGTGGAGCACGAGCGCTTCAACGAGGCGTTCATGATGCACGGCACCACCTCGGCGTTCTACCCCGCCATCGCCTCCCTCGACGTGGCGACCGCCATGATGGACGGCCCGCAGGGCCGCTGGTTGGTCGACGAGGCCGTCACCGAGGCGGTCCGGTTCCGGCAGGCCATCGTGCGCACCGGTCGCCGCATCGCCGCCGCGGGTGACCGGCCCGGCTGGTTCTTCGGCGTCTGGCAGCCCGAGACGGTCACCGACCCCGCCACCGGCACACGGATGGCCTTCGCGGACGCCCCGGTCGCACTGCTCGCCTCCGAGGCGTCCTGCTGGCAGCTCGAACCCGGTGCCGCCTGGCACGGCTTCGAGGGGCTCACCGACGGTTACTGCCTCCTCGACCCGATCAAGGTCACCCTCACCTGTCCCGGCGTTACCGCCGGCGGCCAGACGCAGCCGTGGGGGATCCCGGCCCGCGTGCTGACCGAGTACCTCGCCACGCGAGGCATCGTCGTAGAGAAGACCGACAGCTACAGCACCCTGGTCCTGTTCTCCATGGGCATTACCAAGGGCAAGTGGGGCACGCTCATGGACGCCCTGATGGACTTCAAGGCCCTTCACGACGCCGACGCGCCGTTGGACCGGGTGCTGCCCGCCATCACCGACCGCCACCCGCGCCGCTATCAGCGCACCAGCCTGCGCGAGCTGTGCGCGCAGATGCATCGGCACCTCACCGATGGCGGGTTCGTCCAGGCCCTCGACGAGGCCTTCCAGCACCCTCCCCGGCCGGTCCACCCGCCCCGGCACTGCTACCAGCAACTGGTGCGCGGTGGCACCGAACGCGTGCGCCTCGCCGACGCCGCCGATCGCATCGCCGCCGCCATGGTCACCGTCACCCCGCCCGGCATCCCCGTCCTCATGCCTGGTGAATCCCTCGGCACCCCCGACGACCCACTCCTGCGTTACCTCACCGCTCTCGAGGCCTTCGACCGCGCCTTCCCCGGCTTCGGCAGCGAAGCCCACGGCATCGTCACCGACCCTGACACCAGCGACTACCTCGTCGAATGCCTCCGCCCGATCGACACGTGACTCGGCCCCGGTCCTGTCCCCGAGGCTGCTATATCGCGTCAAGCAGCCTGAGGAAGATCTTCAGGCGACAGTCACATGATCGGCCGGGCGGTTCTGAGTGCCGGGGCAGTGCTTCGCGCCACTGACGGCCGGTCCTCAGCGTCCTGAGCTGATCCGCGCAGTCATTCCGGTTTGACCGTGATCACCGCTGTCTCTCCCGGCACCGCGACGCTTGCCCTGCCGTCCGCCGTGACGAAGGGCTCCTGACCGGGCTGCCGTGCACCGACGCGTGCGAGGGTGAGCGTGGCGGTCACGGCCAGGACGACAACGGCGGCCCCCGAGAGCAGGAAGGCGTTCTCGACTCCGGCGAGGGTGATGGCGGTCGAGGCCACAAAGGGAGAGATCGCCAGGGCTCCTGCCACCCCGGCCTCCCACAGGCCAAGCGCCTTCGCCAGATGACGGCCCGGTATGCGCTGCTGCACCAGTGCGATCAAGGGAATGTCCGTGAGGGCCGAGACCAGCCCCGTAGCGGTCAGGAGAACCGCCGCCACAGCATGGGAGGTAACCGTTCCCAGCGGAGCCCGGAAAATCCCGAGCAGGGCCCACGCCAGCACCGCGGCCGATGCGAGTCTGCGGATGCGCAGGCCGGCCAGGAGCAGGGCGCCCACCACCTCGGCGACCCCGGCGACACCGAGCAGCAGGCCGTACTGGCCGCCCTGTCCCACAACCGCGACAAGCCCAACGGTCAGGAAACCGTTGGTCAGGGCGAGAGCGAGCACAAAAGTCGCGATGACCACAAGCACGTCGGGAGCGGCCCGCACTGCCCCGAGCCCGGCACTGAGATCGGACCACAGCCCCGTCTGACCGCTGGTCGGGGCGGGGCGAGTCACGCGGATGGCGGCCACGGCAGCCGCCGAGCCCAGGAAGGTGAGTCCATTCACCACCAGCGCCGACTGCAGCGAGCCGAAGGCCAGCAGCGGCGCGAGCATGAGCGGGCCGACGAAGAAGGCGGCCCGGAAGGCGACTTGCAGCAGCCCATTGGCCTGCTGAAGGCGGTCGTCCGGCACGATCTGCGTGACGATGGCGTTACGGGCCGGCGCGAACGGGGCGCCGATCAGTGCCAGCAGCGCCGTGGTCGCCACGAGCAGGGACAGGTTCAGCAGGTTGAGGGAGAGCAGGACCGAAGCCACGCCCACCACGGCGACCCGGGCCAGGTCGGTGGCGATCATCAGCTTCCGGCGGTCGCGGCGGTCGGCGTACGAGGCGACGACGAAGGTGGCCACGAACGCGGGCGCGAACGCGGCGACGCTCACCACGGCGACGGCCGTGGGGTCCTTCGTCAGCGCCCAGGCCAGCCAGGCGGTCGCAGCGGTGTACAGGCCGTCACCGAAGCGTGAGATGCCCTGGCCGGCGAAGAGGAGCAGGAAGTTGCGGTCCTTCAGCAGTGACATGCGGCCACTGTCGGGCCCCGTCGCGGGTCTGATCCACTTATTAGGCACATGGCTAATTAGTGCCCTCGCCGTCGTCGTGCAGGAAGCTTTCCAGGCTGGGGGTCAGGCCCGCCACCTGTCCGGGCACGAGCCGGTACAGGACGTAATAGCCCTCGCGGCGGCGCTCCAGCAGGCCCGCGTCCGCCAGCACTCGCAGGTGTTTGGATAGGGCGGCCTCGCTGACGCCGACGAGTGGGGCCAACTCCTGTGTACTGCGGGGGCGTTCGGCGAGCAGCCGCAGGGCGCGCAGCCGGGTGTCGTCGGCGAGCGCACGGAGCGTGCCGACGAGCCTCGTCGGCGGAATCCTCGGGCGGGCCTCCCGAACGATCGAGGAGAGGGGGAAGACGAGTCCGAGGGGCCACGGACCGTCGCAGTTGACGCGCACGTGCGGCCACACATAGGCGCTGGGGGCGAGGACGAATGTGTCGTCCGGGCCGATGGCGACCTCGTGGTCGTGCGGCCGCTCCAGCCAGAAGCGTTCGGCGCGCGGATCGCTGCGCACCTCCGGCCACAGGCCGCGAAGCATCCCGTACAGGCCGCGCTGCTCGATCTGGCGTCCGGCCTCGCTGACGCCGGCGGCGAGTTCGGGTTCGAGCCGCGCCCATTCCTCCTCGAATGCCTCCCGCCAGTAGCGCTCCAGCATGCTCAGGAACCGTTCGAGCAGTGCGCGGGGGTCGTCGAGGAGCATCGCGGCCATCGTTTCGTCGCTTTCCCGTGCGACTCGCTCCCGCAACAGGCGGCGTACCTCCGGTTCGTCCAGCAGGTGCGGATCCCTGCCCTCGCCGCCGCCCGGCCAGGGCGTGAGCAGGGGGACGGCGAACTCCAGGCGGACCAGCTCCGGATCCGCCCCGCGCAAGCCGGCCAGTTCGTCTTCGAAGTCCGTCAGTCCGCCGCTCGGCTGCGGAAAGAGGAACTCGGGGAAGTACGAGCGCACCGCGTAGGAGAGCGCCTCGATCTCCCGCTTCAGCGTCGGGGACAGCTTGCGCATCGCACGCACCCAGCCGTGCTGGACGGGGTGGTGCTTGGGCTCCACTAGCACATGGAGACTCAGTACGGCTTCCATCGTCGGCGAGTAGGCAAACCCCATCCGCTCCGCACCGCCGGCAGGGACCCGGAAAACGATCGTCATGACCGTCATCCTTGCCGCACGGCGTCCACGACGGGAGCCGCGCCGCGCCGCGGGACGCCTTCTGCACCGCAGACCTGCGCGCGGCGGGCGGCCCGGCGGCCCGGCGGCGAGTGAGAATCGCCGCATAGACGTCCGGCAGCTCGAGTACTTCCGCATCCCGTCGATCACCTGTCGGTGATCACGCCACCGCCCGCACCGACCGTAGAACGAGCAGATCAAGCGATGGTCACGTGATCGGCCGGACAGTTCCTAGTCCTTGATCACGGTTGGGGCCAGCACACTCTTCGGTGCTGGCTCCAACGGGCTTGGTACCCCCTGGCTGGTCATGTGCCGTGAAGATGGGCTTGATTCGCTTTGACGGACACCCCTGATCAGGGGTGTCCGTCAAAGCGAATCAAGCCCAGGGTGCAGTACTCGGTGTGGGCGAGCGCATCGCGC
>NZ_JBFBJY010000174.1:0-6004 GCF_040702125.1 Kitasatospora sp. NPDC085895
ACCTGCCCCGAATGCGGGCACGCCTCGAAGGAGAACCGGCCCGATCAGGCAACCTTCCGCTGCGTCGGCTGCGGCCACCAGGCGCACGCCGACACAGTGGGAGCCATCAACGTTCTACGGGCCGGGCTGGTCCGTCGCGACGCCAACCCGGCATAGCGAAAAGCCCCGGCGTTCACACCGGGGAGGAGTCACGACCGTTACCGGCGCACCCGGGATGGCTGGCGGTTCACCGAGGGGGTCCATGAGATCAGGTACGCCGACACCAGCCCACTGGCCGGCTCGACGCCCCGACGCAGTGGCCTGTCATGACCGCCCCGGCGCCGTAGGGCCTGGCCGGTCCCCTCCCCTCCCCGACGGGGCGCGGGTCCGCCACGTCTCGGCCGCACTCGCCGACCTGGCCGGCACCCACCTCACCGACCGCGTCCTGGCCCACCTGCTCCGCAACCACGCGCTGCTGTTCGGCCCGGCCGACCTCACCGCCGCCGCTGATCCCCGCTCCCGGCGACCGAGGTGGCCGTGTGCGCCCGCGACGCACGGGCCGCTGAGGAGACGGGCAGCCGTGGGCCGTGTCCCGTGCCGTGTCCGCCGCCAGCCGGAATCGCTGGTCGGGGCATGCCATGCTCGTTGTATGAGGGATGGGGAGGGACCCGCGATGACCGGGTCGGACAGCGCTGGCTTCGGCCCGGCAACGGACGATGCCTTCTTCTCCTCGCGCCGATACCGGCCCCGCGGCCGGTCGACGGCCGACGCCGGTCCGGCCATGGCCGTGCCCGCGCCGGAAATCCAGGAGATGTTGGACGCCCTGCCCGGATCGGTGATCTTCCTCCTGCCGGAACCCGGGCCCGACGGCGAAGTCGCGGACTTCCGGATCGCGGCCGCCTCGCCGGAAGCGGTGGACATCAGGACACGCCGGGGAAGGGACCTGGTCGGGCGGAGCGTCCTGGAGACCTACCCCACCGTGGCCGGCACGGCACTGTGGCACGGCTACCTGCAGGCGTTGGCGACGGGCGTCCGTTACGAAGGGGAACCGTTCGAGTACGAGGAGGTCCTCGCTGGCATCCCGCACCTGTCCCGCTTCGCTGTCCGAGCAGCGCCCTGCCGGGCAGGGCTGATCGTCTCCTGGGTCCGCCTGGACAGCGGCGAACGCGAGCAGCGCCGCCTGACCGCCATGCAGCGCCTCGGCAACATGGGATGGGCGGACTGGGACCTGGTCCGCAACGTCATCACCTGGTCCGACGAGGTCTACCCCATCTTCGGCCGGGACCGCGCACTCGGCCCGATGACACTGGAGGAGCTACCCGCCCACGTCGTCGCCGAGGACCTCCCCGCACTGGGCGAAACCGTGCAGCACCTCCTCCGGGACGGCGAACCCGTCGACCACACCTTCCGTATCACCACTCCCGCCGGACAGATCCGCCATGTACGGATCGTCGCCGAGGCCGAGGCGGACGCGCACGGCGACCCCGTGGAGGTCCACGGCTTCTTCCAGGACCGGACCACCACCAAGAACGCCGAACAACAACTGCTGGACCAGGAACGCACCGCCCTCGTCCAGCATGGCCTGCTGACCGCCGAACGCGACCTCGCCGCCGAACTCAAGCACGCCCTGCTTCCGCCGCCCCAGCGATCGATGCGCCTGGCCGGCCTCACCGTCGACATCGCCTACCAACCCCTGCAGGAAGGCCTCAACCTCGGCGGCGACTGGTACAGCGCCATCGAACTGCCCGACGGCAGCGCCCTACTCGTCATCGGCGATGTCGCCGGCCACGGCCTGGACGCCGTGGCCACCATGGCCCAACTGCGCTTCACCGCCAAAGGCATGGCCATCACCGGCATGCCCCTGGACACGATCCTCGACCGGCTCAACACACTCCTGCGGCACACCCCCGAGCGCGACTTCAGCACCGCCACCATGATCATGGCCCGCTACGAGCCCACCCACAACCGACTCACCTGGGTCCAGGCCGGCCACCTTCCGCCCCTCCTGATCCGACAGGGCCAGCCTTACTACCTCCCCACCCCCAAGGGCCTCCTGCTGGGCGCCACGACCACGCCCACTTACGAACCGGCCACGTTGCACCTGCTGCCCGGCGACCACCTGCTGCTGTACACGGACGGCCTGATCGAGGAACCAGGCCAGGTTATCGACGAGGGCCTGGATCGCCTCGCCCGCACCGCAGCCCAGTGCGTCGGTAACGCCCACGCCCTCGACAGCATCCTGGACGCTCTCGTCGAGCCAGACGTCCAGCGGGACGACATCTGCGTCCTGCACGTCAGCCTGTGATCCGTTCCCAGCAGCTGTCGACGACGTGCTGCTGGTGGTGGCCGAGCTACTCACCAACGCCATCGACCACACTGGCGGCCCGTTGACCATGGAGCTGTGGCTCGCCACGCGCGACGAGCGGCTGCGGATCGACGTCACCCGCACCAGCCCTGCTGCACCCCGCATCCTCCCCGCGCGGCCGGGGGAGCCGCACCACCGCGGCCTGCGCATCGTCGACCACATCGCCCGCGCCTGGGGTCACCACCTCAACCACGTCCACAAGTCGGTCTGGGTCGAACTGAGCCTGCCAAGATCATCCATCTGAAGGCGATCTTGAAGCGCCTCACTCCCACGCGAACGAGCGGGCGAACGCCGCACCCAGCCGCTGCGCCCTGTCGCCCCGCCCTTCCCGTGTCGGCCCGACTGCCCATGAGGGCGACCCGGCGGCGCCCCGTTCAACGACCCGTTTCATCTTGGCTGCGGTCCCGCCCGGGGCGAAGCGGGCGGTTCGCCAGCACCATCGGGAGCTGGAGTGGGGAGTGGTGGCGGACTCGGGTAGCCGCCTTGATGGGCGGGAGCGCGCAGAGGCGAGCTGAAGTCATGATCGCCGTTTCCGCGGGAACCGCATCACTGCCGCCGGCGCCGCGCATCCGAGGCGACCGCCCCGCCGTCCGACACCGCTCCTGCCCGACCTCCCGCCTGCCCCGGGCTGCGAGGCCCGCCGATCAAAATCACCGCCAAAGGTACGGGCACCTCCTGACGTCCCGTAGGCCGGTCCGTTGAACGAATACGCGGCGGCGAGCAACTCCGGCTCCGGGCCAATTCGACGGACCCGCAATGAGCCGGACCGCTCCGCGCAGCCGGCCCACCCACGGACGGGGGCCGACTGCTCACATCCTCCCCGTTCCTGACGGTCGGAGTACCTGAAGACGACCGGCCAGGACGCCGCGCAGGAGATCCGCCACCAGGCCACCCCTGACAACGAGGACACACCGCCGCGGCGCCGGGCCACAAGCCCGGCGCCGCGTCATTTCCACCACGGATTCGTCTATCACAGGCTCCACGCCGGACTCGGCGTTTTCGCAGTACAGACCCAGTACTCCATTGGTGCTGCGGTTTCCGGCGGTCCCTGCAGTCCGAGATCGGCCGGGTGGGAACCCAGTTGAAGGAAACATCGTCTTCATGGCCAGCCGCTTTGGGGGAGAGCATCAGCCCGGTGAGGGGGTGTCAGGGTAGGTGGAGGGTGGCCCAGACGGTTTTGCCCGTGCCGTTCGGGCGATGTCCCCAGGCGGCGGCGATGTGGTCGATGATGTGCATTCCGCGGCCATGGGGCTCCTCGGGCCGGACGGTGCGCAGCCGGGGCGGGTCGGGGTGGGTGTCGGTGACGGCGATGTGCAGCAGGCCGGTGTCCGGGCCGTAGTGGAGGTCGAGTGTGGTGGGGCCGCTGGCGTGGTTGGCGGCGTTCGTGAGCAGCTCGGCGGCTACCAGCGCGACGTTGTCGACGGTCATGGCGCCTGCCGTGGGCCGCCAGTCGGCCAGGGCGCGGCGGGAGAAGTCCGTGCCTCGCCGTACGCAGCCCTGTGGGTCGCCTGGCGGGAAGTCCAGGCGACGGTGGCCGCAGGTGGCGCTGGTGGAGGGGCGCACGGATGGTCCCCCAAGGGCTCGGACATTCGTCACTGAACCAGGCGCCTGCCCGCCGGGGTACCGCCCTACACCGCCCGCACGGCCTGGTCACCCTCCAGGCCGTGGTCCAGGGCCTCATCGAGGGTGGGGTAGGCGGGGAACACCTGGTCGGTCTGGCTGATCTGAAGGACCCGTTCGACGATGCGGCTCGGTGAAGCCAGCACGATCGGGATGCCCAGGGCCAGGGCTGTGATGCGCGCGGCGAGCAGGGCGTTCAGGGCGCTGGAGGTGAACAGCCGCACCCCGGACAGCTCGACGGCCACCAGCACCGGACGCCGGGCGAGCACCTCGTCGAGGGCCTTCCGTACCCGGGTCTCGTTGCTGAGGTCCAGTTCTCCGGCGAAGAAGCACACGATGCTGTCATCGACACGGGTGAGGACGATCGTCAGCACCGAGTCGGAGGTCGGCGGCCCGCCGGATATCAGGAACGAAGCAGGAATGGCCATGACGCGTCTCCCGACCCACCAGAGGCTCCACCACGGGTGGCGGGCCGGGGCGTCCGTGTCCTCGCGGGTGCGGGAGACAGCGCGGCGACAGCCGACGGGCAACGGCGAGCGCCACGATGACGCCACATCGCTACCCCCACCCTACGCTGCTTTCCCACAGGCCGATCAGCCCCGCCGCGCCCCGCACCCCGCACCCGCACCCGCAGGCGCAGGCGCGGGCGCACCCTCGGGCGGCGGTCGGCCCCGGCGGGTGACGGCCGGCGCGGGTTCGTGTCGCCGGAAGCGCGGCCAGCACGGCGAGGTGGAGACTGGCCCCATGGAACCGCGCTTCCACCAGGGCGATGCCGTAGTGCACGCCGACGACGACATCTACCGCTGCCGCGCGAACCTGCGCAGCTGGGCCGATGGCGGCCCTACCGGCGGCCCCACACCCCAACCGGCCAGACCAGAGCAGTGGGCCGGACGCCTGCACTTCGACAGCGACACCGACGCCGAGACCGTCCTGTACGCCGACACCCTGCACCTGGTCGTCGGCGACAGCACCGGCACGTTCCTCGTCGAAGACTTGGAGCGCCCCACCGCCACACTCACCATCCGCGGTCACGGCCCCGCCCCGTTCTGACCGCCCGAGGCCTCGCACCACCAGCCGCGACCACGCCGCCAGAGCCCGCCGACCTGCCGCATACGAAACAGCCCCCGGGCCGGGTTGTCTGATGACCTCGTCGGACCCGGCCCGGGAGCTGCGCGCCCAGGCAATGGCGAATCGGGCGCGCAGGGATCATGACAGGTCCCATCCGCCACCGGCCAACCCGCCCGGTTGGTTTTGTTCACGAGTTTCGGTTCTGGCTCAACTTCCGTGACCGGTAGCGCTGGCTATTCGGTTAGCGATCGAAGAGTGGGTCTTGCTCGGGCGTGAGGACGGCGCGGATGCGGCTGATGGTCTGCCGCCAGGTCGGTCCGTTCACTGTCTCGTCCCAGAGGTCGGCGAGCTCGGACTCCTCGGCGACAACGCGGTCGAGCGCCTCGACAGCGAGCGGCCGAAGATCGATGGCGAAGATCGGAAGGGCTTGGTCGGGGCCATAACTTGTGCTGATTGGTTCACCGCCCGGGCACTGTACGGCGATGAGAGCGGCGGCGGCAACGGCCTCGGCTCCCTCAGGACTTTCAAGGTAGTCCCGGGTCTCGATGGTGCGGATCAGCGTCGTCCGGACCAGGGTCTCGCGCTGAAGGCGGTGCGCTGGCGCCGGTCCAGAGCCCGTTTGACCGCGGCACCCCCTGGGCCCACCGCTCGCGGGGGTGAGTTGCTAGCGTCGCGGCCATGCCCGAGGCCGTGTCCAGGAGTGTCGACGAACTGATCGCGCAGATGCGCGCGGGATCCGATGAAGGATTCCGTCGCGCACTGGCCTCGGTGGAGGTGGCCGCCCGTGCGGGCGGCCCGGCGGCACTTACGGCTGCCGTCGAAGCGCTGGCGCCGCATCTGTCGACCATCCACGGCACGTTCGCCATGACCGCGGTGCTGGCCGGTGCGTGCGTCGAGTGGGGCGGATCGCCAGTCGCGCTCGCCAGCGTGCTGCCCGCGCGGGCGGCCGTGGCCATGCAGATGTTCGCGATG
>NZ_JBFBJY010000175.1:0-6003 GCF_040702125.1 Kitasatospora sp. NPDC085895
CGACGGCGAGCGCGGCGCCGGGGTCGCGGGGGGCGCTGCCGGAGACGCCGACGACGGTGGCCACGGCGAAGGAGCGCCCGGACGCGTGCCAGGCGTGCAGTTGTGGGGCGATGTCCTGCATGGGGGCGGTCCTCCGAAGGCTGATGGGAAGGTGGGACGGCGGGTCCTGGGTGCGGGGAACAGCGCACTTCGGCTGTGCGGATCAGGGCTTGGCCCGTGCAGTCGTGATCACCAGCCCCGGATTGCGCAGTTCCCCGCGCCCCTGAGGGTTCACCTGAGTTGACGGCCCGTGTGCCGTCAGGCGGCGAGGTGGGAGAGGTCGACGGTGGCGCCGGTGTAGAGGCTCTCGACGGGGATCCAGCGGGGGGAGACGGCGAGCGGTGTCTCGGTGCGGACGGCTGCGGCGCCGGTGTGGCGGGGGCCGCAGGGGATGTCGACGACCGTCCAGCCGGGCGGCCGGGCCGCGGCGTCGGCGCCGAGGTAGTCCTCGGCGAGCGGGCGGCCGAGTCCTGTGCCGAGTCCCTTGAGGTAGGCCTCCTTGCGGGTCCACAGCTGGCCGAAGGCGGCCCGGCGGAGCGGCTGTGGGACGGCCTCGATCTCGGTCCGCTCGGCGGGGTGGATCGCGGTCGAGCACACCTCGACGGTCGAGGCGCGCGGTACCTGTTCGACGTCCACGCCGATCGGGGCGGAGGCGATGCCGACCAGGGCCATTCCGCTGCTGTGGGAGAGCGAGAAGTGCACGGCGGAGTCCGGGACGGAGAGTGCCGGCCGACCGTGCGGCTTGTCGCAGCAGGGGCACGGCTGCCGGGTGAACTCCAGTTCGGCGGCGGGGTGGTGGAGGTAGGCGCCGAGGAGTCGGCGCAGCGCGATGTGGGCGGAGGCGTAGAGGAATCCGCCGGTCTGGCGGCGGCAGGCGCTGGCCCGGGCGAGTTCGCGCTCGTCGAGTTCGGAGAGGTCGAGGGCGCCGGTGATGTCGTCGGGGTGGGGTTGGCGGAGCAGCCAGAGGTCCACCCGGCCGTCGCCGAGGGGTGCCGCCGCGGTGGCGTTCACCCGGTGCCCGTCGGCGGCGCTCACCCGGTGCCTGCCGGTGCGGCGAGGGGCCGGGCGGGCGCGTCCGCGAGGGCGTCCCCCAGGTCGGCGGCGAGCGCGGTGAGGTCGGGTGAGCGGAGCACGGCGGGCAGGTCGAGTTCCACGCCGGTCGCTTCGCGGATGCGCTGCCGGAGCTCCAGGCCCGTCATCGACCCGATGCCGATGCTGGTGAGCGGGCGGGTGGCGTCGATGCGCTCCGGTTCGGTCTGCAGCAGGGCGGCGGCTTCGCGCCGCAGGTAGTCCACGAGCAGGGCCGTCCGTCCGGCCGGGCCGGCGGCGGCGAGGGCGGCGGGGTCGGGTGGGGGTACGGCTCCGGTGTCCTCCGGCGGGGTCTCGCTCCACTCGTCCGGGTCCAGCCACTCCGGAACCATCCGGTGGCGTGTCATATCGCTTCCTCCTCCTCGTCGGTGGCGCGGATCAGGGCCATCACCCGGTCGGGGTGCAGGGGCAGGGCGCCGACGGTGCCGGTGAGCCCGAGTGCGTCGCGGACGGCGTTGGCCACGGCGGCGCCGACGCCCGCGGTGCCGCCCTCGCCGGCGCCCCGGACGCCGAGCGGGTTGCCGGGGGCGGGGGCGTCCTCGAAGATCTCGACCCGGATGTCGGGCAGGTCGCCGGCGCGCGGCCAGCGGTACTCGTCGAGGGTGGTGGCCAGCGGCAGGCCCCGCTCGTCGTAGCGGAAGTCCTCCAGGAGGGTGCCGCCGATGCCCTGGACGGTGCCGCCGAGGATCTGGGCGTGCACCAGAGCCGGGTTGACGGCCCGTCCGATCTCGTAGCTGACGGCGTAGCGCAGCAGTCTGACGGCCCCGGTGCCGGGGTCGACCTCGGCCTGCGCGTAGTGCGCGCCGTAGGGGTAGGTCATCGCGCCGGCCGCGTAGGTGCCGCGGCCGATCAGGCCGGGCTCCTCGCCGGTGCGGACGAACTGCGGGGTGTAGCAGGCGGCGGCGACCTGGCCGAGGGCGATCCGGCGTTCGGGTTCGCCGTCGACGGCGAGGCAGCCGGCGTGGACGACGAGCTGCTCGGGTCCGGTGCCGAGGAGCACGGCCGCGACCCGGCGCGCCTTGGCGAGGACCTGTTCGGCGGCCAGCTTCACCGCCGTGCCGCCGACGACCGTGGTGCGGCTGGCGAATGTGCCGGAGCCGTCCGCGAGGATGTCGGTGTCGGAGAGCACCACCGCGACGGACCCGGTGGGGACGTCGAACTCCTCGGCGACGATCTGCGCCATGACGGTCTCCACGCCCTGGCCGACGTTGGCGCCGCCCATGGCGACGCGGATCGCGCCGGTCGCCCCGATGTCGACGACGGCGCTGTCGTGGCCGAGGCCGGCCTTCTCCAGGATCACCGCGCAGCCGGCGCCGACCAGCCGGCCCTGCGTCCGGGCCTGCCGGGCCTCCTCGCGCCAGGCCTCGTAGCCGAAGAGCTCCCGGGACTTGTCGAAGTGGTCCAGGTGGTCCTTGCCGTCGAGGAGCATCGGCGCGCCGAAGACGTGCAGCGGCCGCTGCTGGGGGAGTTCGCCGCCGTGCAGCAGGTTGATCCGGCGCAGCTCGACCGGGTCGACGCCGAGCCGGTCGGCGGCGAGGTCCATGGCGTGCTCGCGGACGAAGTTGTGCTGGAACCGGCCGGGGGCGCGGTAGGTGCCGACCGGGGTCTTGTTGGTGGTGACGATGTGGACGCGGCTGCGGCAGGCCGGGATCCGGTAGGGGCCGGACATCATGGCGGAGGTGAGGACGGCGACCACGGCGCCGTGGGTGCGGATGTAGGCGCCGGTGTCCATCCAGGCCTCGCCGCGCAGGCCGAGCAGGCGGTGTTCCGCGTCGAAGGCGAGCTCGATGCGGTGCTCCTGCTCGCGGGCGTGGTTGGCCGCGACGAGGTGTTCGGTGCGGTCCTCGGTCCACTTGACGGGCCGTCCGGTCCGCAGCGCGAGCAGCGGGACGAGCAGGTCCTCGGGGTAGAACTCGCCGCGGATGCCGAAGCTGCCGCCGGCGTCGGTCTCCAGCATGTGGATCCGGTGCTCCGCCAGGCCGAGCATCTGCGCGGTGATCCGCCGGTTGACGTACGGGACCTTGGTGGCGCCCCAGACGGTCATCCGGCGGGCCCGGGCGTCCCATTCGGCGACCAGGCCGCGGGTCTCCAGCGGGGTGCCGCTGTGCCGGCCGACCCGCAGGTCGGCGGTGACGGTGTGCGCGGCCGCGGCGAAGGCGGCGTCGACGTCGCCGTACGCGAAGTCGACCGTGCCGACCGTGGCGCCGGCGCCGCGCAGGCTCTCGGGGTGCAGGTCCGCGCCGGTGCGGGCGTCGAGGGAGACCGGCAGCTCCTCCAGGTCGAGGGCGACGAGCTCGGCCGCGTCCTCGGCCAGGTACGGGTCCTCGGAGAGGACGGCGGCGACGGGATCGCCGACGTAGCGGACGTGGCCGTCGGCCAGGGCGGACTGGAGGTAGGGGGTGAAGTCGATGCCGGGGGCGGGCTGGCGGACCGGCACGGGGGGCATCCCGGCGAGGTCGGCGGCGGTCAGGACGGCGACCGTGCCGGGATGCGCCGCCGCGGCGGCCGTGTCGATGCCGCGGATCCGGGCGTGCGCGACGGGCGAGCGGACGACGCGCAGCCACAACTGGCCGGGCCGGACGATCTCGTCGTGGAAGCGGCCGAGACCGCGCAGCAGCCGGTCGTCCTCCAGCCGCGGGACGGAGGCTCCGATGGCGTTCACGCGTCCTCCAGGGCGACGGCGCCGCGGCGGGCGACCGCCTCGACGGCGTCGACGATCGGCTCGTACCCGGTGCAGCGGCACAGGTTGGCGGCGGCGCACTCGGTGATGCGTGCCCGGTCGGCGTCCGGCTCCTTGCGCAGCAGGGCCGTGGTGAGCATCAGGAAGCCGGGGGTGCAGAACCCGCACTGCAGGGCGAAGTGCTCCTTGAACGAGCGCTGCAGGGAACCGAGTTCGGCGTCCGGCCCGGCGCCCTCGGCGAGGGACTCCACGGTCTCGACCGCGGTGCCGTCGGCCTGGACGGCGAGCATCAGGCAGGAGCGGACGGCCTCGCCGTCGACGAGGACGGTGCACGAGCCGCACGCCCCGGTCTCGCAGCCGACCGTGGTGCCGGTGAGCCGGAGATCGCGGCGGAGCACGTCGGCGAGGCTGCGCCTCGGATCGACGGCCAGCGTGTGCGCGGCCCCGTTGGCGGTGAGCTCCAGCGGAACGGGTGTGGTCATGGCGCGGATGCCTCCTGGAGTCGGGCCTCGGACCGGGGCCGGAGTCGGGGCGTGCAGCGGGCGAGGGAGTCGGCCAGGGCCCGGTGGACGAGGGTGCGGGCGAGGTCGCGGCGGTAGTCGGCGCCCGCCCGGTGGTCCGCCCCGGGCGCGAGCGCCTTGGCGGCCAGGTCGGCGGCGTGGCCGAGCAGTCGGGCGTCGGGGGCGCCGCCGAGCAGCGTCTGTTCGGCGGCGGCGGAGCGGACGGGGCGGTCCTCGGCGCCGCCGACGGCGATCCGTGCGGCGGTGATCCGGCCGTCGTCGTCGAGCACGAGCTCGGCCGCGGCGGCGACCAGCGGGAGGCTGCCCGGCTGGAAGCCGTACTCGGCGACGGCCGCGGTGGGGGCGGGGCGGGGGATGCGGACGCCGGTGAGCAGTTCGCCCGGCGCGAGCGCGGTGCGGTGCGCGCCGGTGAAGAACTCCGCTGCCGGGACGGTGCGTTCACCGGCCGGGCCGAGGGCGTGCATGTCGGCGTCGAGGAGGACGGCGAGCAGGCACCACTCGGCGGCCGGGTCGGCGTGTGCGAGGCTGCCGCCGATCGTCCCGCGGAGGCGGACCGGCAGGTGGCCGATCAGCCGGGCGGTCTCGGGGACGACCGGCAGGGCCGCCCGGAGGTGGGGGCCGGCGGCCCGTTCGAGGTCGGCGTGGGTGGTGAGAGCCCCGATGTGCAGGCCGCCACCGTGCCGGCCGGTGCCGCGCAGGGCGGCGATCCGGCCGACGTCGACCAGCGCGGTGGGGCGCAGCAGGCGGCGGTTGAGCAGCGGGAGCAGGCTCTGGCCGCCGGCGAGGACGCGGGCGTCGGGTCCGTACCGGGTGAGCCGGTGGACAGCTTCCTCGGCCGTCTCCGGCCGGCAGTAGGCGAATGGCGGCGGCTTCATGCCTTCTCTCCTGGGGGTCCTGTCGGGCCGGGTGGCGGGACACCGGCGGTCGAGTGGTCGGGCGTGGGGGACGGGTGCCGAAGGGGCGGGTGGGGGTGCCCGCCGGGCCGGGGGAGGGCCCGGCGGGCGGTGCCGGACGAGGAGTCGGACCGGGGGTGTCCGACGGGACGTCCGACGCGGTGCCGGACCGGGGGTGTCCGACGGCTCAGGGGTTGTTGACGGCCGGGACCTCGAGGGTGGTGTGGCCGAGCTGGCGCATCAGGTCGGCGATGTCGAAGTGCGCCGAGCGGGAGATCACCTTGTCGCCCTCGAAGTGGTCGATGCCGATGGCGGTGAAGTCGGCCGTGCGGCCGCTCGGCGGCAGGCCCCGGAACGGGCCGAGCTGGGTGCCGATGCAGCGGACGCGGGTGATCACCGTGTCGCCCTCGGCCCACTGCTCCTGGACGGTGTCGTCCATGTCCGGGAAGGCGGTGCGGAAGGCCCGCACCCACGCCCGGACGCCCTCCGGGCCGTGCAGGCCGAACTGCGGCCAGTGGAAGTCCTCGTGGAACAGCTCGTCGGCGAGGTCCAGCTCGCCCTTGGTGATGATGTTCTCGAACAGCAGGGCGATCTTCTGCTTGCGTGCCTCGGGGGTGGTCCCCTGCGGGACGGTGGTCATGGGATGTCCTCTCCGGGCGGTGTCCGGGTGGTGGGGGTGGGGGCGCGCGGGGGGGCCGCACCCCCCGGGCGGGGGGGACACGGCGGGGCGGGGGGGGGGGGGCGGGGGCGCGCGGGAGGCCGGGGCCGAAAGCACCAGCAC
>NZ_JBFBJY010000176.1:0-5976 GCF_040702125.1 Kitasatospora sp. NPDC085895
ACCTGCCCCGAATGCGGGCACGCCTCGAAGGAGAACCGGCCCGATCAGGCAACCTTCCGCTGCGTCGGCTGCGGCCACCAGGCGCACGCCGACACCGTGGGAGCCATCAACGTTCTACGGGCCGGGCTGGTCCGTCGCAACGCCCGGAAGGGTTAGCGAGAAGCCCCCGGCTTCAGCCGGGGGAGGAGTCACGGTTGGGAGCCTCGACTGCGTCGCAGGCAGCTCACGTTGCGGTGCCTGGACAGGAATCCGACCCCTGCAAATCCGAGGCTGATTGCTTGGCCGCCCGCGGCTTGAGGGAACGGCCGGTCTATAGTCGAGCTCGGTCAGGCAGCAGCGGGAGCGGTCCGCTCGACCAGCTGACCATGTTCGAAGCGGGTTCCGGCGCAGATCAGGGGGACGAGGTGGGCGCCGTCGATCGAGCGTCGGCGGGCTTGGGCGGATTCGACGAGTTTGAAGACCATGGCAAGGGCCGCGACGCGGGAGCCTGCGCCCTTGGTAACCCTGGTACGGAGCCGGACGGTGGCAAAGGTCGACTCGATGGGGTTGGTGGTCCGCAGGTGATCCAGTGCTCGGCCGGGAAGTCGTAGAAGGTCAGTAGCGTGTCCGGGGTCGTCGGTGATCTTCTTGACGGCCTTGGGGAACTCCGCGCCGTAAAGCCTGGCGAAGGTCTTGATCGCCTGTTCGACATGTTCGCGGTCCTCGGCGTTGTAGATGTCCTGCAGGGTCTTCTTCGCCGTCGGCTGGGCCGACTTCGGCAGGGCGTCCAGAACATTGGCGGTCTTGTGTCTTGTGGACTCAGCATCTCTGCTCGCGGGTGTCGGGTAAGACCTCGCGCAGGGCTTTCCAGAAGCCGAGCGCGCCGTCGCCGACCGCGAGCACCGGGGCGCGCATGCCGCGGCGGGCGCAGTCCCGCAGCAGGCAGGCCCAGGATTCCGAGGATTCGCGGTAGCCGTCGGCCATCGCGACCAGTTCCTTGATGCCGTCGACCCAGACGTAGACGTAGTCGGTGCCGTACAGGTCGCGGTCCTGGAAGGCGGCGTGGTCGGCTTGCCGCTGCTGAGGGAGCCGAGTGATGGTGGCTGCGGGCAGCCCCGTGCTGGAGCCGAGGAACTGCTGCAGGGCGGGCACGAAGTCGCCGGTGGACAGGCCGTGCAGGTAGAGCAGTGGCAGCACCTCGGCAATCTTCGGTGACCTGCGGCACCAGGGCGCCATGATCGCCGAGGAGAACCGTTGGCGTTCCCCGGTGGTCTCGCCGACCCGCTTGTCGTTGACCCGCGGGGCTCGCACCTCGACCGATCCGGCTGCGGCGGTGACCTTCCGCGGCTTGTGGTGGCCGTTGCGCACCACCAGCCGGCGGCCGCTCTCTTCCCGCCGGTCGGCCAACTCAGCTATGTAGGGCGTTGACCTCGGCCTCCGGCGCGGTGGCCAGCATCCGCCGGGCGCATTCCCGGACGATCTCGTCCAGCAGCGATGTTCCGCCGGTGGTGGTGCCGTCGGTGTTGACTGCAGTGAGCACGGACGTGCCTTCCCGACCGACGCGCCCACGTTGGCCTTGCTCGGTGGCCTATCGGTCGATGACCAGGGAAGGTACGTCCTCCCCAGCGATCCACAGGTTCCGAGTATTGCTCCGAGGTCGGCGATGTGGGCTCGGTCAGCTGTGGCTAGATTCTTGGCATGCCTTCACACCTCAGTCGCGGTACTTCAGGAGCCATCCGGCGCTTCGCGGGCTGGCTCGCCCGGGGCACTGTGGGCTACCCAATGCTCGAAGGGGTGGACTACTGGGAAGAGCTCCGTGACTCGCCGTCTCAGGCGGAGACCTGCTTCGCCATCTTTGCCAACGTCCTTGAACTGGACGAGCTGGGAGAGCCGGTCAACGAGAAGCACGCTGAGCGCAGAGCTGCAACGTGGCTCTACAAGTACTGCACCGGGGAGCTGCCGCCGGGCGAGCCGGACATCGAGCCATGGGAGTGCGAACTTCATTGACTCTTGCGCACCGGATCTTGCTTGACTGAGGAATTGTCAAAATCTGTGGACGGGGGAGGACGGACGCTGGTGGGCTGCCGGAGCTCATGCGGCTATGGCCACGGGGTCTCATCCCAGTGCGAGCCAGGTGACGCCCATGCGGACGATCCGGGAGGTCTCCTCGGGCTCCAGCGGCTCTCGTCCGGTGATCTTGCGGAGAAAGCGGGCATGGCCCCATCCCAGCTCGGTCGCCCCGCTCGTGTCCGGTCCGGCGAGGAATTCCAGCAGCAGATCGGCGGCCGACGGCGTCAGCCATGCCTCACGCCCGAGTGCGTCGGCCAAGTCGATCCCGTGCACGGCGACTTCGAAGACGCGCGTCAGCATGAAGTCGGCCAGCAGCATCGCGTCGCCGTGCCGTGTCCGCACCACCCGGCGCTCCGGCTCCTTCCGGCACAGCTCCTGCGCGTTCCGCCAGGTTCGGGCGAAGTCGGCGACGAGGTCGGCGCCCGAGCGGTGACGGGCGGCCCGGTCTCGTCCCAGCTCGATTCGGGCCGTGTTGGTCGCGGTGCTGAAGCGGCGGTCCGGCCTGTAGTACTCGGCCGCGGAGACCTCCGGGACTTCGGGAGCCCGGCCGTCGATCATGCCGGGGACCCAGTCCAGGACGACGCAGAGGTGGCCCAGCAGTTCCCGGACGGACCACGGTGCACACCGTGTCGGGCGGTCCCACGCGGCTTCGGGCGAGCCCGCAAGTTCCCTGCCGAGCACTTCGGCCTCTGTCTCGAACGTGTCCAACACCCGGGTGAGGTCCATGATCGCCAGGTTAGCAGCGGGCCCCACTGGCGGTCTGTGGTCAGGCCGCGGCCGAGGTTTCCGGGCGTTCGATCAGGACGCCGTTCTCGAAGCGGGCGCCGGCGCGGACGAGGGAGACCAGGTGGGCGCCGGTGATCGCCCGCCAGCGGTCCTGAGCGGACTCGACGAGCTTGAACACCATCGCGAGCGCGGCAGCCGGGCTTCCGGCGCCGCGGGTGACCTTGGTGCGGAGCTTGACCGTGGAGAACGTGGACTCGATGGGATTGGTGGTCCGCAGGTGGATCCAGTGCTCGGCCGGGAAGTCGTAGAACGCGAGCAGTTCCTCGCGGTCCTCGGTGATCTTCGCGACCGCCTTCGGGAACTTGGCACCGTAGGTCCTGGCGAACGCCTCGATCGCCTTCTCCGCGTGCGCGCGGTCCTCCGCGTTGTAGATCTCCTGCATCGCCTTCGTCGCGCCCGGCTGAGCGGACTTCGGCAGGCAGTTGGTGACGTTTCGGGCCTTGTGGACCCAGCACCTCTGGTGCCGGGCGGCCGGGAAGACCTCCGCAGTGCCTTCCACAGTCCCATCGCGCCGTCGCCGACGACCAATTCGGGGTCGCGCATGCTGCGCCGGCGGCAGTCGCGCAGCAGGTCAGCCCACGATTCCGTGGACTCCCGCAGCCCCTCCGCCAGCGCGATCAGCCCCTTGGTACCGTCCAGGCGCACGCCGAGCAGCACCAGGACGCAGGAGTGCGCTTGGCCAAGACGGACCTTGGGGTACACGCCGTTGGCCCACACGTAGACGAAGTCACGATCCGACAGGTCGCGGGCCTGGAAGGCGGCGTGGTCGTCGCTCCACTGCCTGGTCAGCCGGGGCACGGTGGCCGGTGACAGGCCGGCCGTGCCGCCGAGGAACTGCTCCAATGCCGGCACGAAGTCGCCGGAGGACAGGCCGTGCAAGTAGAGCAGGGGCAGCACCTCGGAGACCTTCGGCGACCTGCGGCACCACGGCGCGAGGATCTTCGAGGAGAACCGCTTCTGATCTTGTCGGTTCGGGGTGACGTCATGGTGGTGTGAGGGTCAGTCTGGTCTCGGCGATGAAGCCGTCGAGGAGGTCGGGGCGGTACTGCATCTTCTTCAGCCGGGTACGGACCTGGGTGGCAAGTTGGTCGGTGGTGCCGGCGGCGAGGTTGCCCAGGGACCTCTTCAGGTGTACCTAGACGCCCTCGTCGGGGTTCAGCTGCGGGCAGTACGGCGGGAGCCGGTAGGCCGTCAGCCACGGCCACGCGGCGAGGAGATTGCGCATCGCGGTGTCCTTGTGGATCGTGGCGTTGTCCTAGATCAGCACGATGTCACGGCCGCCAAGCTGATGGTGGGCCGCGTCCAGCAGCCGAGCCAGATCCAGTTCTTCGAAGCCCTCCTTCTCGCCCTTGCGGTGGTGATGGACCAGCATCCGAAAGATCAGACGGGCGCGCTCTCCGGGCCGGACACAGATCATCGAGGCCAGCGAGATCCGCCCCGAGCCGCTGCCCGTCACGTCCACCACCGGGGTGTGTCCGCGACGGGACCAGGTCCGCGCCTTCGGCGGGCGCAGGCCCTGTCCGGCCTCGTCCTCGAAGCACAGCCACGCGCCCTGGTGCCTCACCGTCTTTCCACCCGCGGCCAGGTCTCCTTCACCCAGGTCGCCACCGCCTGCTCGTCCCGCTTGAGGGCCCGGTGCTGCGGCACCTGCACGCTGAAGCCCATCTCGTGCAGGATCCGCGCGGTCTGCTTGATGCTGAACCGCACGTGAAAGCGGCGCGCGATCACCGTCGCCACCCTCGCCAGGGTCCAGCGCTGGTCCTCCACCCAGCCGTGCGCGGCCGGCCCCTGCTCCAGCGCCTCCGCCAGCCAGGCCCGCCACTCGGGTCTCATCCGGGACGGCCGCCCGCTCGGCCCCCTGGACGCCAGCGCACCGGTGCCGCCCGCCGCCCAGCGCGCATGCCAGGCATAGGCCGACTTCCGCGAGACCCGCAACCGCTCGGCCACCAGCGGGGGCGTGATCCCCTCCTCGAACATGCCGGCGGCCTCCAGGCGCACCAGCTCCCGCCGGGCCCGCTCCCGCGCGGTCAGGCCACCACCATCGGGATACCTCATACCTCCGGCCTACACCCACACCGGACAGCCACCACCCCGAACCGACAAGATCAGTTGCGCTCACCGGTCGCTTCGTCGACCCGGCGGTCGTTCACCCGCGGGGCCCTGACCTCCACTGGTCCGGCCGCGGTAACCACGGTGCGCGGCCGGTGGTGGCCGTTGCGGACCACCAGCCGCCGCCCCTTCTCGTTGGTCTCGGCCGCCAGCTCGGCTATGTACTGGTTGACCTCCGCTTCCAGGGCGGCGGCCAGCATGCGGCGGGCGCCCTCACGGGCGATCTCGTCGATCAAGGAGCCGGACTGGGTGGAGCCGTCGTCGGTGACTACGCTGAGCACGGGGGTGCCTTCCCGACCCGCGCTGCGAACGCGGGCCTACTCGGTGACCATCACAGGATCACCGCGGGAAGGCACGCCCTCCGCGTCCCCTCCCGCGGTGATCCACAGGTTCCGAGCATTGCTCGCCAGGAGACGGCCCGCAGGGCTCGCCCGTCCCAGCACCGGCAGGACGGCGGTCACGACCAGGCCCGCCAGCAGCGGCCGGACACCCGCGCCGTCGAGGAGGAAGCCCCCGGCCGCGGCCGTGGTGCAGGCGGCGGAGGCGATGGCGAGCAGCGGGAGGACGAGGAATAGCAGCGCGGCCGGGCTGCAGCCGCCCCCTCCGGGTAGCGGCGCGCCAGACGCAGGGCCACCAGGTGGTCGACGACGGCGGAGGTCGTCGGATCCGACCGCATCATGATCCGGAGATACCCGATGGACACAGGGTTCTCGACCGGGGGGATCGCCACCACGGCCTCCCCGATCGGCCCGTGACCAACATCGTCCCATCCGTCAGCAGGACGGCCCGACCCGCCAGGTGCATCCGGGACAGCGCGGTGTCCGCCCTCCGGTCCGCCCCGCCCGCCAGGTGCGCCGGCCGTTCCGGAGTCGGCTCACGCCGCACCCTGTCCCCCCGTTCCCGTCACCCCGGGTAGCCGATCTCCGCCAGATCCTCTTGCAGGTCCTCCAGGTCGGCCTCCGGATTGAGGGCGTCCACCACGGCCTGGGTGAGCGGCCGGTGCGCGAAGACGTGCCGGACGGCCGCCAGGTC
>NZ_JBFBJY010000177.1:0-5926 GCF_040702125.1 Kitasatospora sp. NPDC085895
CCCTGGACGCCCTGCGGGCCCTGCGCGCCGATGTCACCCTGCGGGCCCTGGGCGCCGGTGTCACCCTGCGGGCCCTGCGGGCCCTGCGGGCCCTGCGGGCCCTGCGTGCCGGTGTCACCCTGCCATCCTTGCGAGCCCTGCCAGCCCTGGGCGCCGGGGTCGTCCTGCGAGCCCTGCCAGCCCTGGGCGCCGGGGTCGTCCTGCGGGCCCTGCGGACCGTTCCAGCCGTGGCCGTGGTGGGTCCACTCTTCCTGTTCGGCGTTGTCCGCGTTGCCGCTGTCGTCCTCCTCCCCCTGGCCCTGCCACTGCGGAGGGTCGTCCGACGACGAGTCATCGTCATCGTCGTCGCCGCTGGGGCGACCGTGCTGCCGAGCGTCGTCGGCGTTGTCGCCGCCGGACGCGGGCTGCGTCCGGGGCTCGAAGTCCGCGCTGACGGCGCCGTTTGGTCCCGGGACCCCGCGTGGTGCCGTGTGGGCGAGCGCGGCGGTCGTCGAGCCCACGTTCACGACGGCGGCGAGGACGCCGGCCGAGAGCACGGTGATCGTTCTGACGCGGGATATGCGAAGCGAATTGCGGTTCACGCGAGGGCCTTCCTACCCATGAGATCAGCAGACACGCAGGTGGGCGCCGGACAGCCAAGGGCGCATGTGTGTGCTGTGCCGCCCCTCGGGCGACATCGGTGTGTACCCATAGGAACAGGACTTCATCGCCGCGTCGGTCCCAATGGCGGCCATTCGCGCGGCCGTCCACAGCGTGGAACGGCAAGCATCTTTCCTGGTGGGAATGTTGATCGGCGGGGATTGGGGGATCCGGTTTCGATGGAAGTCCCGTGACCTGATTGAGTGAGGCGGTCAAGGGTGATCGCTGGAATTCCCCATCGGTGCTCGGGTGTGGGACAGGCATGCTCGCACAATTCCCCATCTAAACCCGGCCGATGGCCCTTAGAGGAGCCAACACAAAGGCGGGCGCAGTCACCGTCGTGTGGAGGGCCGGCCGCAGCATCTGAGCAAAAAGCGGTCGCGCTCCCGACAGGCGCGCCGTAGCCTGCGCGCGTGAACGTTGAAGATCCAAAGGAAGTGGTCCGGCGTGGGTATGACGCGCTGTCGGAGCACTACGAGCGGGCATTTGGCAGCGAGACGAAATACGGTTCGTGGATTGAGGAGTTGCTGGGTCGGCTCCCTGAGGCAGGCGCCGTCCTGGACATCGGGTGCGGTACCGGGGTACCCGTAGCCCGGTCCCTGGTCTCGGCGGGTCACCGCGTGATGGGCATCGACATCAGTGAGGTCCAGATCCGCAGGGCCCGGGATCTTGTGCCGGGCGCCGACTTCATCCGGGCTGATGCCACAACTTTGGAGCTCCCCCAGGGCAGCTTCGACGCCGTCGTCTGCCTGTATGCCCTGATCCATGTTCCGGTGGAGGAACAGCCGGCCCTCTTGAAGCGGATCGCTTCCTGGCTGCGGCCGGGAGGCTGGTTCTTGAGCACGACCGGGCATCGGGCCTGGACCGGAACCGATGAGAACTGGCTCGGCGGCGGGGCCGCAATGTGGTGGAGCCACGCTGACGCCGGTACGAACCGCGCATGGCTCGTGCAAGCCGGCTTCGACGTGATCCACGAGGAGTTCGTGCCCGAGGGCGACAGCGGCCACGTCCTGTTCTGGGCTCGGCGCGCTGAGGCGTGACAGCGACAGGCCGAAGGAGGTGCGGCGGTGACACGGGCCCTGATCGGGCGAGGCGCCGGGTTGGTGATCAAGGGACCGGGCCTCCGCGCTGGATGCTCAACACGCGCCGGTAGGTGATGACACAGCAGGCCGGCTTGAGGAAGGCTTCATGGATGTCGTCCCGGATGTCCCAGCGGATCCGTAGGCGGCGGAAGCCGTGGATCCAGGCGTTCGTCCGTTCGACGACCCACCGGATGGTGCCGAGCCCGGACCCATGGGGGCATGCCACGTCGGGCGATGACCGGCTTGATCCCGCGCTTCCACAGCAGGCGTCTGTACTTGTCGTAGTCGTAGCCCCGGTCGGCATGGAGCCGGTCCCACACCCGGGCCTCGTGCCAGTCCCTCAGCCGCCGCCAGCAGGTCATGCCCGAGCCGAAGCCGCGCTCCTGCGGGAGCCACTTCCGCTGGATCCCTGTGTGCAGGAGGAACAAGATCCCTCGGAAACACGTGCGGTCGTCCAACGGCAACCGGCCGGGGAAGCGCTGACGCCTCCTCCGTACCGGGAGCAGCGGCTCGATCCGTCCCCACCGGTCATCCGACACTACCCGCGGGGAAGGCCGTTCCCCTTCCCCGCGACTCGTTCAACGAGCACTCCGGGGGAGGGGACGCGGCTCCAGCAGGGCTCTCTGTTAGCTGCTCTTAACGGGGTTTCAAAACCTCGGAGTTGCTGTCTTTTCAGCTGCTCCTCGGGCCGCTCGGAGCGATCCGGGGAGGGTATCCGGTGTCGTGGCCGGTGGTGGTGACCGCCAACGGCGGGGTGGCATCGAGCGGGTCCCCCTGTCAGATGGCCGGCGGCTGGATCCGGGTGTGGGTGAGGCCGTTGCTGGTGCCGCCCGGGGTGGTGACGGTGACCTGGACCGGTCCCGCGCTTCCGGCCGGTGCCACGGCGTTGACCTGGGTGGCGGAGACGACGGTGAAGGAGGTGGCGGTGGTGCTGCCGAAGGTGACCGCGGTGGCGTTGGTCAGGTTGGTACCGACCAGTGTCACCGTGATGCCGCCGGCCAGCGGACCCTGGACCGGGTTGATGGAGGTGAGCGTCGGCGCCGCCAGGTAGGTGTAGGGCTGGCCGTTGCTGGTGCCGCCGGGGGTGGTGGCGGTGACGTTGACCGTACCGGTGCCCGCGGGGGCTGTGGCGTTGATCTGGGTGGCGGAGACGACGGTGAAGGAGGTGGCGGTGGTGCTGCCGAAGGTGACCGCGGTGGCGTTGGTCAGGTTGGTACCGACGAGCGTCACGGCGGTTCCGGATGCGGTCGGTCCCTGGCTCGGGGTCACGGACGTGAGCGTCGGCGCGCTGACGTAGTAGTACGCGAGGCCTGCGCTGGTGCCGCCGGGGGTGGTGACCTTGATCTGCACCGGTCCGGCGGTTCCCGGTGGTGCGACGGCGGTGATCTGCGTGGCGGACACCGTGCTGAAGGAGGTCGCGGGCGACGTGCCGAAGGCGACGGCGGTGGCGTTGCCGAGGTTTGTGCCGACGAGCGTCACGGTGGTCCCGCCCGCGGTCGGTCCCTGGCTCGGGGTCACGGACGTGAGCGTCGGCGCGCTGACGTAGTAGTACGCGAGGCCTCCGCTGGTGCCGCCGGGGGAGGTGACCGAGACCTGCACCGGTCCGGCGGTTCCCGGTGGTGCGACGGCGGTGATCTGCGTGGCGGACACCGCACTGAAGGAGGTCGCGGGCGACGCGCCGAAGGCGACGGCGGTGACGCTCGTGAGGTTGGTGCCGGTCAGCGTCACCAGGGCCCCGCCCGCCGTCGGTCCCTGGAGCGGTGTCACGGCGCTGAGACTCGGGCTCGGTACGTAGGTGAAGGGCACGCCGTTGCTGGTGCCGCCGGGCGTGGTGACCGTGATGGCGACCGTGCCGCTGCCGACGGGCGCGAGGGCGCTGATCTGGGTGCTGGAGATCACCGAGAACGAGACGGCGGGCGTGCCGCCGAAGCTCACGCCGCTCGCCGCGAGGAGGTTCGTGCCGGTCAGGACCACCGACCCGCCCGGCCCCTGGCTCGGGGTGACTGCCGTCAGAGTCGGCGCGTTGAGGAGGAAGAACGCGAGGCCGTTGCTGGTGCCACCCGAGGTGGTCACCGTGACCTGCACCGGTCCGGCGGGGCCGGGGGGCGCGGCGGCGGTGATCTGGGTGGCGGAGACGACGGTGAACGAGGTGGCCGAGGTGCTGCCGAAGGTGACCGCGCTCGCCCCGGTGAGGTTGCTGCCGGTCAGCGTCACGATCGTCCCGCCCCCGGTCGCTCCCTGGATCGGCGTGATGGAGGAGAGCGCCGGCGCCGGGACGTAGGTGAAGGACAGGCCGTTGCTCGTCCCGTCGGCGGTGGTGGCCTTGACCTGGACCGTGCCGCTTCCGGGGGGCGCGGTGGCGGTGATCTGGGCGGGGGAGACGACGGTGAACGAGGTGGCCGAGGTGCTGCCGAAGGTGACCGCGCTCGCCCCGGTGAGGTTGCTGCCGGTCAGCGTCACGATCGTCCCGCCCGCGGCGGGTCCCTGACTCGGCGTCAGGGCGGAGAGGGAGGGCGGCGACGCCGTCAGGAGGGCGGCGATGCTCGGCGTGGGCGAGGTTTCGTCCGTGGGGCCGGACGACGGGAGTGGGGCCTTGGAGGTGTCCATGGCGCGCCTTTCTGCGGGGCGGGCGGTTCCGGGCCTGGCGTCGGCGCCCGGGCGGAGAGGTGCGTCTCCGCCGGGGCGCCGGGCGCCGCACGCTCCGAGGGAGCGGGCGGGCCGGAGGTTGCGTCAGATGCCGGGGCCGGAGACGTAGGTGAAGCCGCCGACGACGATGGCGCTGCCGCCGGTGGTGGTGACCTCGACGTCCTCCGCGCCGGCGGTCCCGGGCGGGGTCACGGCCGACAGCGTGGTGTCGTTGACCACCGAGAACGGCGCCGCGGTGCCGCCGACGGTGACCGACTGGGTGGTGGAGAGGCTGGTGCCGGTGATGGTCACCGCGGTGCCGCCCGAGGTCGACCCGGAGGAGGGCGTGATGGTGCTGACGGTCGGCGCGTCCACGTAGGTGTACGAGAAGCCGTTGTTCGTGCCGCCGACCGTGGTGACGCTGACGCCGACCGTGCCGGGGGACGTGCCGGCGGGCACGGTGACGCTGATCTGGCTGTCCGACGTGATGGTCGGGGTCGCGCTGTTGGCGCCGAACTGGACCGAGCTCGCGGTGGCCAGCCCGGTGCCGGTGATGGTGGCGGTGTTGCCGCCCGCGGTGGGCCCGGAGGTGTCGCTGAGCGACGCCTTGAACGGGGCGCCGATGTAGAAGAACGAGAGCGGGTTGCTGGTCCCGCCGGCGGTGGTGACCGTCACGCCGACCGTGCCGGAGCCGGAGGGAGAGATGCAGGTGACCTGGGTGGGGGTGTTGGCGGTGATGGTGGCCGACTTGGTGCCGAACTTCACGGCGGTGGCGCCGGCCAGGTTGGTGCCGGTGATGGTCACCGTGGTGCCGCCTGCGGTGGATCCCTGGTTCGGGCTGATGGGCATGGTTGCCTCCAGAAGGCACTGGGTTGGATCTGCGGATGCGGGCAGTCCACGGCCGGCGGCGCGGCACGGCGCTCGACGGCGGACGTGCGCCGCGCTGCCGTGGACTTGGGTGCCCCGGGTCCCGAAGTCCGGCGGCCCAACGGCGTTCCGGGCTCATGAGGTTGAGCCGACGTGGTCACGTCCACTCGGAGCGCGGGGGGACGCCGTACGGGTAGGCCGCCCGATGTCACGGACGGTTCCTTGACTCAGGCCGTCGAGTAGAGGTGAGGGTGGATGTACCGATGAGATGGACGTCGACCGACACCGTCACGGCTTCCGACATCAGTGATGGAGTGGTCGGTCGGGGACGGACCCGCCGTGCCGGCGCGCGGATCCACCTCCCCTGCAGGGAGGGCCCGTCACGGCTCCCGCTTTGCAAGGCCAATCCCGAAGCCCGGGGCGCCCCGCTGCCGTTCCTGCGCATGGATACGGAGGGACCATTCTTCGAGCACGTACAGTAACCCATTCGTGTTATGCCACCGACAACCCTTCTGGTGGACCACCACCCGAATGGCGGAGCGCCGGGAAATCTGCTGCCACCATGAAGTGCTACGCAACCCAACTGCCGGAGACCGGCGAAAGCGACCGGACCCCCGCTAACGACTTGGTGCGCGATTGAGGGTGGGGCGTGTCGGCCTGGAGGGTTCGGCTGGTGATCTTCAGCGCTCCGCGCAGCGGTCGGAGACCAGGCC
>NZ_JBFBJY010000178.1:0-5763 GCF_040702125.1 Kitasatospora sp. NPDC085895
TCAGCACCCATGACCGGCAGCCGACACGACGCGTCGCGCCCAAGGTCATCACCCTGCGACCGGCAATAGTTCACTGACTCAAGCAACGGCATTGCAGGGCCAGCGCGAGGTGATGACCAGCTACAAGATCGCCAGGCAGCGGCACATCGGCGATGCCCTCTACGAGCTCCAGAGCCTGGGCCTGGTGACTCGGTGGCACGGCGAGTACGTCTACCCCCCCGGCAAGTCGAGCACGGCGATCTGGTGGATCACCCTGCCTGCAGCGCCAGAGGGATGGTTGGAGACCGCCCAGGCGGAGTTGCTGATCGCTGCATTGTTCTCTGGGCGACGCATCCCCTGGAAGCCGGTGCCCTGGCCCTTCGGCGAGTCGCAGCGGCTGCAGGTCGTGGCCGAGATCGAGGAGCTCCGCCGGCGCCCGGAGATGGGCTGACCGGCCTCCGGGCTTACCGCCAGGGCGCGCGGGCGAGGACCAGCCCGCGTACCTCCCGGGCGCCGTGCGAGCGAAGCAGTCGAGCGATGGTGGTCATTTGCGCGCCGGTGGTGAACACGTCGTCCACCAGGAGCAGCTTTCGGCCGGCGACAGCCGTGTGGAGGTCGATGGCGGCTGCGTGCTCTTCGGCAGCTGCCATCTTGGCCTGCCAGCTGGTGCCGGCGGACGGGGCGGTGGCCTGGCGCTTCGTCGGGACCGGGTGGTCGGGGTCGGCGACGGGCCAGCGGCCGGTGCGGTTCGCGGCGCTGGCCGCGCGCATGATCTCTTCGATGTGCCGGGGCTTGCGGTCGGGGGAGGTCGGGTTGCCGAGGATGAGGTCGATGTCGGCGGCCTGGTCGGCGTGGTTGTCGAGCCACCCGATGATCAGCCGCCCGTAGATGAGTGCCCAACCGAGGCGCCCGTTGTACTTCAGCAGCGGCAGGGTCTGCTTGAGCGCCCCGTCGTACATCGCCACCGCATCGACCCGGGTGAAGTGCCGCTGCTCCAGTGACCAGCCGCAGATCCGGTTCCCGCACACGGTGCCAGGGCCGGACAGTGCCTGGCTGCACACCAGGCAGTGCGCCTCTGCGACCTGCGGCAGGGTCGCCGTCGCGCAGCGGGCGCAGATCTCCGGCGCGCCGGTCAGCCGGTACGCGCAGTCGGCGCAGCGGGGGAATCCGAGGGGCTCAGGGTTCGCGGCCGATCCGGTCACAGGCCGGCCAGCGCGAGCTGGATCCGCTGCTGCCCGGCCTGCTGCGCCTGGGCGGCGGTGCCGAGGCGGCTGAGGACGTCGTCGAGTTCGGCGACCTCGATGGCGCGGCCGTCGGTGAGCATTTTTTTCGCCCAAGGTTGGGTGTCGGTGAGGGAGCGGAGGAGGAAGACGAGCTTGCCGTGCTCGGAGGCGAGGCGGGCCTGCATTTTGGCGCCGGAGGTGTTGGAGGCCTCGATGACGACGCTGCCCATGGTGGAGCCGGAGGTGACGACGTTGCGGCGCGGGAAGGTGTGCCGGGCCGGGGGGGAGGTGGGCCAGAACTGGGAGAACAGGGCGCCACCCCGGTGGACGATCGCGGCCGCGAGGTCTTTGTTCTCGGCGGGGTAGACCTTGGCGGCGATGCCGGTGCCCATCACGGCGACGGTGCGGCCGCCGGCCTCGAGCGTCGCGGTGTGTGCGGCGGTGTCGATGCCCTTGGCTAGGCCTGAGTACACGACGACGTCGGCTTCGACGAGGCCGCGGGTCATCCGAGCAGCGCGGCGAAGGCCGGCGTCCGAGGCGCCGCGGGTGCCGACGACCGCGACCGAGCGACCGTCGCGCTCGGACAGCTCGCCCTTGTAGAAGAGGAACGGCGGCAGGTTGAAGATCAGGCGCAGGTTCGCCGGGTAGGCCGGGTCGAGGACGGTGACCAGGCGTGCGCCGCACGCGTCGGCGGCTTCCAGCTCCGCGTCCACGCGCTCCCGGGCGGCGGCGAGCTCGGGAAGCGTGGTGAGCAGGATCGGCAAGCTCTTGCGCGCGGCCGCGGACTGCTCGGGGAAGTGCCCGCCAAGGACCTCGTTGATGCCCTCGGGGGTCTGACACGTCCGGGCCAGCAGGCTCCAGTCGACAGAGGCGTCATCGACCCGCAGCGCGCACAGCGCCAGCAGGTCGCGATGGGCGTCGGACAGCTCGGACGGTCGCAGGCCCTGCGCAGGGGCAGGCTCGGTCATGATCAATCCTTCTACTCGCGGCCCGGTGTGTTCGAAGGTCGGTGCGATGAAAACTTGGGCCTGCCGCCATCATGGCGCATCCCACCGACAGACCTCCAGCCCGCCGCACCGCCGCCAAGCGGCGGGACGGCCGGGCCGCGGTGACTGGCCCGGGCGGCGCAGCGGTGATCGCACGGGAGAGCGATCGGACGCCCCTCAGGGCGCAGTCGGCACGGCATCGCGTGCCGGTGCAGGCGAACCTTGGTCCACGCGGGCTGGCCGCGGACCCCCGAGCGCGGCCAGCCCCCAGACCTGATCGCGCCATGGCAAAGCCCCGCGGGAGTGTCCGCGGTGCGCCCGGCGTCGGCGAACACCGGCGGCCGCGTAGAGTCGGCACCCCTTGTCGCAGGCCACCACTGGAGCACAGACGTGAAGGGGGCACAGGTTCCCCGCTGCCTGCGGGTCGCCCGGGAAGCTCGTGATCACTGAAGACTGAAGCTCACCCGGAGGCCTGAGGCAAGCAGCCACCACCTGGCTGGGCCGGAACAGTACGGCCGGAAGCCGAGCGATGCCGGGGCTTCTCGGGGCTGCGGGACTGACCACGCCCGTGCACTTCCCCGCTGGTCGACTCTCCGACATTGTGAGGACGATTCCGTCGAAGGCGGCAAGACGACCGGCGCCGAGTCCCTCGAGGCGGCCGCGGTGCGGGAGCTCGCCGAGGAGACTGGCCTGCACGCCGAGGAGGCCGATGCCACCGTGCTGACGGTGCTCACCGGCGACTCCCACGGGGTTCCCCGCCTGACCGCCGTCGTGCGCATCGCCCAGTGGAGTGGCACGCTCACCAACTCCGAGGCGGACACGTTCCTACGGTGGGAGTGGCATGACCTCCACGGGGTCAGCAGCCTCGGCCCGATGTTCACCCCGGCCGCGCAGGCCCTGAACGCCGTCTGGCCCGGCATCCTCCCTCACCCGGCCGCGGTCCGCGTCTACCCCCACGCCGCCGAACAGCCGGCCGTTCCCGGGGAGAGCATCGAAGCCACCCGCGGACGCGAGGCGATGGCCCAGGCCGTCATCAACGCCGGCTGGGCCCCGTCCGCCGAGGTCCGCTCAGCGCTCCGCACAGTGCCCCGCCACCGCTTCGCTCCCGAGGCGAGCCTAGCCGACGCCTACCACCACGACCTGGCCCTCGTCACCCGCCGCAACGAACACTCCCGCGCCACGAGCTCCGTCCCCGCCGTCTGGCTCCAGACCGACATGATCGAAAGCGCCCGGCTGCGCCCGGGCGCGGCGGTGCTGGAGGTCGGCTCGGGCGGGTACAACGCCGCCCTGCTCGCCCACGTCGTCGGCCCCACGGGCCGGGTCGTCACCGTCGACCTCGACCCCATCGTGGTGGAGCGCACTCGCCGCTTCACCACGGAGACCGGCAGGCGGAACATCGTGGCGGTCCAGGGCGACGGCGCGCTCAGAGCGCCCGCTGGTGCGGTGCCGCGCGGCGGATTCGACGCGACCATCGTCACCTACAACGCCTGGGACATCGCTCCGGCCTGGCGCGAGCAACTCGCCAAGGGCGGGCACCTGGTCGTGCCCCTCGAGGTACACAGATACACCCGCGCGATCACCTTCCAGCAGCGGCGAGAGGAACTCGTTGCCTGCGGCTGGACGTACTGCGGGTTCATCCGAGACGCCGGCGCCCTCGGCCGCACCACCCCGGAAGCCGTGCTTGCCGGCGGCGAGCTCCGGCTGCGGTTCGAGGACGGCCCGATCGGGGAGGTGGCCGGCCTCGAAGAAGCGCTGCGCGGAGAGCGACACGAGGTGCGCACCGGCGTGACAGTCGCCCGCGGCGAATCCTTCGAGACGCTGCAGCTCTACCTCGCCACCGTCCTGCATCAGCAAGGCTTCTGTCGCCTCGCCGAAGATGGGAAGACGGACTCGGGCATCGCCGACCTCCCGCCCGGCGCCGATGCCGCAGCGCTCCTCGGCAAGGCTTCGCTCGCCTACCTCACCTACACCCCCACCGAGCCCGGCACTGCGCCGGCCGGCACCGTCGAGTTCACCGCACACGCCTACGGCCAGGCCGGTACTACCCTCGCCGAACGCCTGATGGATGCCGTACGCGACTGGGACGACCAGGTCCGAGCCCACAGCTACCCGCAGCTGACCATCCACCCCGCCGGCACTCCGGTCACCGCCCTTCCGGACGATCACCGCATTGACAAGCCCGGATCCCGCCTGACCTTCCACTGGCACCCGCCAACTCCAGCGCCAGGCCCGGCAACCTCAACCCCCAGAAACTCCTCATAACCGGCCGGACTGCGGCCTCGCCGCGCATTGGCCCAACGGCCCTCTCTACGCCTGCTCCGCTCCTCAGCCACCTGGCCGAGGAGCCGACGGTGTTGCCGCCTCCGGTGCTCCGAGCGTCATAGCCACCGCCAGGTGGACATGGTCACGGGCAGCCAAACCTGCAGACGCGGTGACCTCGACCGAGGAGGCCCCAGGTTTCTCAAGACGCCGGGCCAGCCACCAGCTACCTGTTGCTGACCGCTCATGAAACTCAGCGTTAGCGGCTGCCGGCCAGCACGAACGTTCGCGGCCCACTCCTCCTGGAACCGCGCCAGGGCCCGGGCGATGCCCCTCCCACCTGACACCGCTCCACACGCCACCGCCTCCTATCAACACGGAGGCGGTGGCTTTGCGTCGGCCGAGGACCGATGCCTGCTGCGTGAAGAAGCCGGCCATCAGCGGCGAGGTCCACGGCCTGCGCGGCGCAGTCGAGCGTCGCAAGGCGCGAGACACATTGCGCCGGAACGAGACCCCTCGTCCGTGGCGCATGAGAAGGTAGCGGCGTTCCGAAAGACCACCCGGTCGCCTGCCGCTGACACCAGGGGAACGATGGCCACCAACGAGACCCGCACGGCCCGCTTCATCTACCCGCCGGGAGCCAGCATGCGGCTCGACCCGGACGGCCTCTTCTTCCCGGGCCTGCGCATCCGTCGCGCCGTCCGAAGCCGCCGCGCCGTCGACACCGACGCACTCGGCTACGAGCAGCTCCGCCGTCTTCGCCCCGCGCAGCAAGCCGCCCAGCGCGCCCTCGACGCCGTGCAAACGGTCTGCCCGCCCGAGACCGACCCCATCGAGGTCAAGGTCCTCGTCGAAGCCGAACTGTGGGAAGCCGCCTGCCTTGCCCACGAAGCCGCCCGGATCCGCAAAGCCCAGCCCGAAGTCGCAGAGCTGATCCGCGAGCAGATCACCGCTCGCGCCGACCGCCTGGAGCAGCTCGCCACCCGCCTGCAGAAATGGGCGGCCAACAACCCGCCTGTCAAGAAACGGCCCCGTATCGCAGCGCCCCGGCCCGCGGACGCATCCGACCGGCTGCAAGCGGAAGCGACTGCCGACTACCGGCCGACCGGCGACCTGCTGGCCCGTCTCGACGACGGGGACACACCCCTCTGAGGAGGGAAGCTCGGCACGCTTCCCGGTCGGGCTAGGAACGCGCCCCTCCGGTTTGTCGATAATCAGCGTTAACGACTTGGTGCGCGATTGAGGGTGGGGCGTGTCGGCCTGGAGGGTTCGGCTGGTGATCTTCAGCGCTCCGCGCAGCGGTCGGAGACCAGGCC
>NZ_JBFBJY010000179.1:0-5452 GCF_040702125.1 Kitasatospora sp. NPDC085895
GCCGGGCTCCCGCCGCCCCCCCCGCCCCCCCGCGGGGGGTTCACCACCACCGGGCCCGGCGGTTCGGCTGTGCGTCCCGGCCGGCCCCTGGTACCTGACGATGACCTGACGGCTCCGCGTCAGCGGATGCTGTCCACGTCGACGAGGTCGACCCGGACGTTGCGGCCGCCGAGCGCACCCACCACGGTGCGCAGTGCGCGGGCCGTGCGGCCGCCGCGGCCGATCACCTTGCCGAGGTCGTCGGGGTGGACCCGGACCTCGATGGTGTTGCCCCGACGCAGGTTGCGCGAGCGCACCTGCACCTCGTCGGGGTGCTCGACGATGCCCTTCACCAGGTGGTCGAGGGCTTCCTCGATCATGCTCAGGCCTCGGTGGAGGCGGCCTCGGCGTCAGCCTCGGCCTTGTCCGCCTTCTTGGCCTTCGGGGTGATGGCAACACCGGTGGTGCTGTCCTCGAACCCGGCGACGGCCTTGGCGAACAGGTGCGAGAAGTCCTCGACCTTCGGCTCGGCGACCTTCAGCGGCTCCGGCGCGGGCAGGCCCTTGAACTTCTGCCAGTCACCGGTGAGCTTGAGGATGGCGAGCACCGGCTCGGTCGGCTGGGCGCCGACGGACAGCCAGTACTGGGCGCGGTCGCCGTCGACCTCGATCTTCGAGGGGTTGTAGGTCGGCTGGTAGATGCCGATCTCCTCGATCGCGCGGCCGTCACGCTTGGTGCGCGAGTCGGCGACGACGATGCGGTAGTGCGGGGAGCGAATCTTGCCGAGACGCTTGAGCTTGATCTTGACTGCCACGGGAGTGGATTCTCCTGGTGTTGACGTGGGTGAGCGGCCGCTGCCACCGCGTGGGGTTGCGGCGACCGGCCGTTCAAGGGACACGCCAGCCGTAGGAGAGAGGGGTCCTGCTCGGCTGCCGAGTACTCAGCTGTCCATTCTGCCACAGTCGGGCCGAGGGCCCGAACCGGCCCGCGCGGGGGTCGCCGCCGGCCGGAGCGGCGGGAAGGGCGCGCGACGGGCCCGGCAGCGCGGCACGGGGCCCCGGCAGGACCCTGCCGGGGGCGGTGCACGGCGACGAGCGATGAGGACGGCACGGACGACAGCACTGCAGATCGGCCCGACCGAGGGCCCCCGCCCCCGGTAGAGCCGAGCACAGCGAACTGTCGAATTGGAGGGTGGTCACCGACGGCACGGAGGCCGGCGGGCGGTACTCAGCCGATCTTGAACGGCTGCTGGCAGGCGCCGCAGACGATGGACGCCTGGGCGAGCACGGAGGGGACGACACGGACGTTCCGCCCGCAGCCGCACACCGCCTTGACGCGGACGCCGCCACCGGACGAGCCGTGCCGCGCCGCGGGGCCGCGGAAGGCCCGGTGGCCGCCCTCGCCCGCGACGGCGAGCTGGTGGGCGCCGAGGGCGCGCTCCAGCCGCTCGATGGTGTCGGCGTACCTGTCCTGCGTCTCCTTGAGCATGGTCACCTGGGAGAAGCCGCTGCTGGCGTGCGGCTCGACCGGGTGGGCCAGCCCGAGCTCGGAGGCGAGCATCAGGAAGCGCCGGTTGTGGTAGCGGCCGGCCCGCGAGGTGTCGCGGATCTCCCGCGCGGCGGCCAGCCCGTGGGCGGCTTCGTGCAGCAGCCGCTCGAAACCGAGCCGGGTGCCGCACGCCGAGGAGGACTCGCCGATCAGCGCCTCGGGCGAGGCGAGGTCGGGCAGGTCCTGGTGGTGGGCCTGGATGTCGCTCCAGGCGGCGGCCAGTTCGGCCGCGAGGACGAGAGGCTGTGTCGTGCTCACGCTGGACCAACGATGGAGAGAGGGCCGATGTTCCGCGAGTTCCCGTTCACCGGGAATTCCCAGCAATCTCTCAGGAATGCGCACCCGCTCCTGAATTGCGTTGTTCTGACCTGACGCAAGACCAACCCCCTGCATCTGTGGACCCGTCGATTCTCGGCGGGGCTCTCGGCTATCTCCCGGGGAACGCGCACGCCGTCCCAAGGCGGACGGCCCGTAGCCCGGTCAAAATTGACAGGGCCACGGGCCGTATACCGTACCGCTTGTTTCGCACCGCCGGGAGTTGACCGGCGAGTAGCATCGACGAGCAGTGTGCAAACCTCGGTTAACAATCCGCTGAATCGGCATCGAATTGCAACGGAGCCGGTTCCGGAACGGCTTCGGTTTGTACCGTTCCCCGACCGGCGCCGCCCGGCCGCTCCACGATCGTTGACTCCCCGACCCGGCGCCCGACGCCCGGCACCCGCCACCGGCCGAGCCGCTCGGGGCGGCCGGTGGACCGGGCGACGGCGGTCAGTAGGCGCGGGCGACGATCGCGACGTTGCCGGGCTGGTCGTCGGCCTCCGGCACGGACCCGTCGGCGGCGACGATGCAGCGCACCGAGACGCCCTGCTCGGCCAGCCTGGCCTCGCCCTCCGGGCCGAGGTCGGCCCAGGAGATGCGGCCCCAGCCGGTGGCGGCGGCCTCGACGGCCTCCTCCACGGAGGCGACGTCGACCGTGCGGGACTCGCGGCGCTCGCGGGACTGGCGGAGCAGCAGCTCCTGGTCCTCCTCCAGGACGCCGGGCACGACCGCGGCCAGGGAGTCGGCCGCGACCGGCTCCTTGCCGCCGGCGATCCGGCGGACCAGCATCGCGGTGCCGTTCTCCAGGTCGCGCGGGCCGACCTCGATGCGCAGCGGGACGCCCTTGAGCTCCCAGTCGACGGCGCGGCGGCCGAACGGGGTGTCCGTCCGGTCGTCGACGACGGTGCGCACGCCCACGGCCTCCAGGGCGGCGCCGATCTCGCGGACCTTGGCGAGCACCGCCTCGTCGCCCTTGATCGCCAGCACCACGGCCTGGACGGCGGCGAGGCGCGGCGGCACCCGCAGGCCGCTGTCGTCGCCGTGGGACATGATCAGGCCGCCGACCATGCGGGTGGAGACGCCCCAGGAGGTCTGCCAGACGTGCTCGCGCTCGGCGCCCTGCAGCTGGTAGGTGGTGTTGAACGCCTTGGCGAAGTTCTGGCCCAGCTCGTGGCTGGTGCCCATCTGCAGGGCCTTGCCGTCACCCATCATGCCTTCGAGCGTGAGGGTGTTGATGGCGCCGGCGAAGCGCTCGCGGGCGGTCTTGCGGCCGAGCACCACGTCGATGCCGAGCACGTTGGTCATGAAGTCGCCGTAGACCTCGGTGTGGATGCGCGAGGCGTAGGCGCGGGCGTCCTCGTAGGTGGCGTGGGCGGTGTGGCCCTCCTGCCAGAGGAACTCGGTGGTGCGCAGGAAGACGCGCGGGCGGAGCTCCCAGCGGACGACGTTGGCCCACTGGTTGATCAGCAGCGGCAGGTCGCGGTGGCTCTGGACCCACTTCGAGAAGTACTCGTTGATGATCGTCTCGGAGGTGGGGCGGACGACGACCGGCTCCTCCAGCTCCTTGCCGCCGCCGTGGGTGACCACGGCGAGCTCGGGCGCGAAGCCCTCGACGTGCTCGGCCTCCTTGGTCAGGTAGGACTGCGGGATGAACATCGGGAAGTAGGCGTTCTGGGCACCGGCGCGCTTGATCCGGGCGTCCATCTCCTGCTGCATCCGCTCCCACAGGCTGTACCCGTACGGTCGGATGACCATCGTTCCGCGCACCGGACCGTTGTCGGCCAGTTCGGCCTTGTTGATCAGGTCCTGGTACCAGCGGGGAAAGTCTTCCGACTGGGGGGTGAGTACGGGTGTCTTGGCCATGGGGCGAATGGTACGGCGATCGGTGTGCCGACCGTGAATCCGTTTCACCGGCGCACTGCGGGGGCGCACACCTCGGCGCACGGACACTCCCTGCACACCTCTGGACGGCGGGGCCGGGGCGCTGTTCGCTGGAAGGCGGGGCGGGACACGACCGGGGGGAGCCGGAGCATCGGACGCACACACCGAATGGGAGGCCGCGATGGCTTCAGCGCAGGTGACCGGTACGACCGCGCAGCGCCCGCACGCGGGTGGCGGAGCGGGGTCGCACGGTCGGGCGCGTGACTGGGCGGAGATCCAGGAGCGGATGCTGGTGCCGCTCTACCAGGCGGTATACCGGCGACTGGAGGTCGGTCCGGCGACCAGCCTGCTCGGTCTCGGATGCCGCTCGGGGCTCGCCCTGCTGCTCGCCGCGGAGCGCGGCGCGCAGGTGGCCGGGCTGGAGGCGGAGGCCGAGCTGCGCGAGCTCGCGGAGGGCCGGCGGCTTCGGGTGGCGGGCGCCGGCGGCGTCGACCGGTCGGGCCAGTCCGTCCCCCGCTCGGCGTATTCGCTGGTCACCGTTTTCGAGGAGCTCGCCTACGTGGCGGATCCGGCGGTGCTGGTGCTGGAGGCCGCGGCGCTGACCCTGCAGGGCGGGCACGTGGTGCTGGCCGGCTGGGGTCCGCCGGAGCGGTGCGAGAGCGCGGGCGTGCTGGAGGTGGCCCGGCGCCGGTCGGTCCGGACGCCGTCCTTCGACCCGTTCGCGCTGAGCTCCCCCGGCGCACTGGAGGAGCTGTGCGCGGGCGTCGGGCTCCGACCCGCCGGCAGCGGCCGGGTCAGCTGTCCGTTCGCCTACCCGGACCTCGACAGCGCGGTCCGCGGCATGCTCTCCACCGGTCTGTACGAGGGCGCGATCGAGGAGTGGGGCCCGGCGCTGGTGACCAAGGAGCTGGAGGAGGCGCTGCACCCCTTCGTGCAGGCGGACGCCTCCGTCCGGATGGCCAACGTGTTCCGCTACGTGGTGGCCGAACAGCCCCGCTGAGCCGCCGCGGGCCCGGGGTGGACGTCCGTCCGCCGCGGGCCCGGGGCGGACGTCCGTCCGCCGCGGGCCCGGGGCGGACGCGGGTCGGCGGCCGGACGACGCGGGTCAGCGGTCGAGCGGGGTCCACTCCTCGGCGGTCAGCGCGTACCGCTCGTGGTCGCGCCAGGCGCCGGAGAGGAACAGCATCCGCGGGGTGAAGCCCTCGTGGCGGAAGCCGAGCCGCTCGGCCATGGCGACGGAACGGGTGTTGTCCGGCTGCACGTTGATCTCCAGCCGGTGCAGGCCGAGTCCGCCGCGCTCGCCGGGGGCGAAGCAGCGGTCGACCACCAGCCGCATGCCCTCGGTCATCCGCCCGGTGCCCGCGTAGGGCAGGTAGGAGTCGTAGCCGAGGGCGCCGTTGCAGAACCGGCCCATCACGATGTTGGCCACGTTGCACTTGCCGACGAGCCCGCCGGTGTCGACGTCCTCGATCAGGAAGGTGCGCAGGCCCGGTCCCTGACGGTCCAGCAGTTCGGCGAGGCCGTCCGGTTCGACCGGATTCCACCGGCCTATGTGCTCGGCCGAGCGGCGCACCGCCTCGGCGTACGGGGCCACGTCGTCCGGTCGGGGTTCCCTGATCCTCACTCGCACACCACCATCATCGTGCATGTGTGCGGTCGGACGCCGGGCGACCCCGGCGATCGGCCACGGCGGGCCCGGGAACGCCGCCGGCCCGCCGCCCCTCGG
>NZ_JBFBJY010000180.1:0-5332 GCF_040702125.1 Kitasatospora sp. NPDC085895
GCCCGGGGCGGGCCCCCCCGCGGGGCGCCCCCCCCCCGGGTGGGGCCCGGCGGGCGCCCAAGCCAGGCGACAGCCGCGACCGGGCTCCCCAGGAGCCCGCGGACAGGCGTTAGATGCGTGCTTTCCGTACCGAGTGCAACGTCGCGCCGGCCAGAGCCAACGTCGACCGGAAGACCGACAGCTGTTCGTGATCGCGGTAGAGCTTCCAGTTGTGCTCGACCAGCGACAGCTTGTTCGAGGACAGTGACCCTGCGCGGCCGGACCTGTAGACCGCGAGCGGTTCCTGCAGACCTCGGGCTGGGTGACCTTCCCTCATGATCGACAACCACAGTGCGTAGTCCTGGCGTTTGGGCATGTCCGGCATTAGGCGCGTGCCCAGCACCGTCCGGTCGTACATGGCGGTCAGGGCCCCGATGTGGTCCTGCACCAGCATGTCCCGGTACGTCACGTGCTCCCGTGCCGCGACCACCCGCCCGTTCGGCGCGAAGTCCACCGCCTCGCCCACGTAGTCGCCGTCGACCTTGTAGTAGGAGGTAAACGTCAGCGGAACATCACCGGCCTGGGCGAACGCGAGCTGCCGCTCCAGCTTCTCGGGCAGCCACATGTCGTCGGCGTCGAGGAAGGCCACGTACTCCCCCCGTGCCCGTGCCAGGGCGAGGTTGCGGGCCCTGGCCGCGCCGCCCTGCTCTGGCGCCGGCTGCGGGCGCACACGCTCGTCCTGGCGGGCCATGTCCTGCAGCAGGTCCATGGAGCCGTCGGTGGACGCGTCGTCGGTGACCAGCAGCTCCACATCGGTGTGGGTCTGCTCGAGCACCGAGCGCACCGACGCACCCACAGTGGGGACCGAGTTGTGTACCGGCATCACCACAGAAACCAGGGGCACAGCAGTGTCCTTACCCAGATAGGAGTCGTCATGGACGTTGTTGTCGCCGGTCAGGGCTACGTAGGGCTGCCGCTCGCCGTGCGCGCCGCCGAGGCGGGCCATCGCGTCGTCGGCTACGACGTGGACCTGCACCGTATCAAGCAGCTCACTGCCGGCGAGTCGTACGTGGAGGACGTGACCTCCTCGCAGCTGGGCGCCGTGCTGGACTCCGGGGCCTACTCCCCGACCGCCGACGCGGCTGAGCTGGCCGGCTTCGATATAGCGGTGATCACCGTGCCGACCCCACTGCGGGACGGCGTGCCCGACCTGACCCACATCGAGTCCTGTGCTCGAACGCTGGCCACGCACCTGCGCCCCGGTGCCACGGTGATCCTGGAGTCCACGACCTACCCCGGCACCACCGAGGAACTGCTGCTACCGGCTTTGGAGCAGACGTCGGGCCTCAAGGCCGGGGTGGACTTCCTGGCCGGCTTCAGCCCCGAGCGCATCGCCCCGGGGAGCACACGGTGGTCGTTCGAGGGGACGCCCAAGGTGGTGTCCGGCATCGATGCCAAGTCGCTCGATGTGATCAAGGGTTTCTACGATGGCATTTTCCGGACCACGGTGCCGGTGTCCGAGACCAGGGTCGCCGAGATGGCGAAGCTGATCGAGAACACCTACCGGTTCGTGAACATCTCCCTGGTCAACGAGCTGGCGATGCTGGCCAGGCCGCTCGGCGTGGACATCTGGGAGGCGATCGACGCCGCCGCGACCAAGCCCTTCGGCTTCACGCGGTTCACCCCGGGACCGGGAGTCGGCGGTCACTGCCTGCCCGTCGACCCGATGTTCCTCTCCTGGAAGGCCCAGCGGGAGCTCGGAGTCCCGTCCCGCTTCGTGGAACTCGCCGCCGACGTAAACCGCCACATGCCCGACTACGTCGTCCGCCGCCTCACAGACGCGCTCGACAACCGCGGCACGAACGTCAACGGGGCGCGGATCCTGCTGCTCGGCCTGACCTACAAGATCAACGCTACCGACCTGCGCGAATCCCCCTCGGCCCGGGTCGCCGAACTCCTGACCGGCCTCGGCGCCGAGGTCCGCGGCGCCGACCCCAACATCGCGCACGGCGACGCCACCAAGCTGAACGTCCCCCTGGTCGACGCAACCGCGGCGCAGCTCGGCGCCTCCGATGCCGTGGTGCTCCTCATGGACCACGCACGCTTCGACCTCGCGCTGATCGAGAAGAACGCGCCCTACGTCCTCGACTGCCGAAACCGCCTGTCCGGACCGAACGTGGAAACCCTCTAGCTCCGCCCCCGACCGCTTCCGAACCCATCCACCCCGGGAGTTCTCGTGCGTGACGAGTGGGAGCACGCCCACACCGACTACACCAAGCCTGCGCACCGCCGTATGCCCGCCTCACTGGCGGAGAGCGAGAGCGACTGGCGCCGGCACCTGGAGACCTCGACCCCCAACGGCTGGCTGATCCGCAACAACGCCATGACCGAGGCCCTGCACAGCGGGAAGCCGATGTACCTGCTGCACACCACCAGGAACCTCGACGCCATCCGCACCAGCGGGGAATTGCACGTCTCCACCGGCTGCCTGGTCGGAGCCCTGTACTGCTCGCCCCTCACCAGCCAGCGCGAGGGACTGCGTCCTCACAACCTTGGCGCCTATCTGCTGCGGACGAAGCCCTCCCACACGCCCATGATCTTGGAGGTCACCCCCGACGCGCCGATCCCGGCCAAGGGAGTCGACTACCTGCACCTCGGGCCCGTCCACCTGCGCACCTACCAGCGCTACCGCAGCTTCCTCACCCCGGCCGAGACGGACCAGCTCGACCGCGCCGTGCCGGCCCGGCTGCGCGCCGCAGCCCGGTTCCTCGACCTCGCCCTGCGCAATGCCACCGGCCGCGCCACCCCGGCACCCGCGTTCGTCGACCGGCTCGCCGCCGCCGTGCACCACATGCCGTTCCTCGGCTACCTCTACTTCGAGGTCCTGTCCGAGTACCTGATGCTCCACTCCACCACCGCGGAGACCAAGACCTGCGCCCACGCAGGAGAGCTGAACAACCGGCTCTACAAGCGACTCGCGTTCGCCGCGGTCGACGGCATGGACCAGCTGTTCGACCTGGCCCGGTTCCATCCGCGTCATCACCGGCTCGTCGAGCTCGTGGGAGGTATCGAGCCGGAGCTCGCCCCGGGCGTCGCCGAGTACGTCCGGCGCCGGTTGTCGCACCTGTTTGCCCTGACCGCGCTGGACGCGTCCCAGGACGCGGCGGCGGTCACCTTCCAGGGCGCCAGCGCAGGCCTCCTCCTGAAGACCGCGCCTGGGCTGATCGGTCAGATGATCTTCCGCGAGATCCGGTACCTGCCCCGCTACCCGCAGCTCTACCACCTGTTCGAGAAGGCGAAGGCGCTGGAGGCGTGGGAGTACTGGACCAGCGAGGGAATCCCCACGCCGTTCAACGGAGTCCTCCCCAAGGGAGAGATCGGGATCAATCCCGTCTACCCCAGGTCGACGGTCCGGGCGTGGACCGCGGACCTGGACAGCAAGGGCTATGCACATCCGGCCGGCGAGGTCACGGCTGCTTTCGCACCGCACCTCGCGACCTGGTGGGCGCCTCCCCGCCAGCGCCAGCTGCCGAACGCTGCACGAGCCGAGCCGGCCCTGAAAGCCGTTTCCTGAATCCCGGCCACCCCTCGCCCTTGACCGGAGTCTTTGCATGACCACCAGGCGCCTGAACGTCCTGACCGGCATCAACCGCCCCTCCGCGCCCTCCTCCGGGGGAATGATCCTCACCGGCGACCTCTATGGCGCCATGCCGGGGATCCACACGACCTTCCTTGGCAGAGCGCCCGTCGACCAGGCATGGGCAACTGCTTTCGACCGGCTGCTCACCCTGTCCACGGCGAAGCGACCCCTCGGCCCGGACTTCGCCCCCTATGTCGAGGAGCTGACGCGCGAGGTCAGCGCGCTCGTCGACAACATCAAGCCGGACGCCATCCACGCCCATTACCCCGGACTCGCCTTGAGTCTCGCCTTCGCCCGAACCGCCGGCGACATCCCGATCATCGCCATCGCCCACGGCCCCGACGTGATGGCCGCCGAGCGCAGCGCATCGGAACGCGAAGGCCTGGAGGAAGTCACCGGGCGCTCCGCGGCGATCGTCGTCCCGACCTCCGCCCTCGCCGACCGCATCGACCGCCTCACCGGACACAGATTCACCGACCGACTCACCGTCATCCCATGGGGCATCCCCCTGAGCGGTGCCCGGGTCCACGACCGGCCGCCAACCGGAACCGGACCGCTGGCCTTGGTGCACGCCAGCCGCCTCGACGACAACAAGTCCACCATGACTGCCATCGAAGCCCTTGCCCTGACCGACCAGCCGCACCAGCTGACCGTGATCGGGCACGGGAACCAGCGGGAACACCTGGAACAGCGGGCCATCGAGCTCGGGCTGCGCGAACGGGTTCGCTTCGAGCCGTTCCTGCCCCGCATCGAACTGTGGCGCCGCTTGCCGCACTTCGACGCCTTCGTCTTTACGACCAAGGGCTTGGAGGCCTTCGGGCTCGTCCTCATCGAGGCCCAAGCCCACGGGCTGCCGGTCGCCTACTCCGATCTTCCCGGCATCGGTGACACCCTCGGCGACGGTGGCATTCCCTACAAGCCTGGCGACCCGCATTCGCTCGCGGCGGCCCTCGACGAAATGAGCTGGGGTGTTCACGAGCGCACGGCCCTTACCAAGGCAGCTCTCGACAACGCCCGCCGATACGACATCATCACCACCGGCCGGCAGCTGCGCGACCTGACAATCCGCGTCACTTGGCCCCGAGGAACACTGAATGAGTGGTTTGGCCAGTAGCGGGTGGGCGGCGCGCCACGACATCCATGGCACGGAGCTCGGTGGCACGCTGCACGCGAGGCGGGCTGTGCACCCCGGGAAGGGAGTGCACAGCCCTTGTCCCCAATTACCCCTCGTAGTACCAGTTTCGTCCGCCGCCGGTGTCCTCTGGCACGCTGCCGCGACGGCACCAGTGCTGCGGGTCGTCAGGGCCCGCAGCAGGACGGCGCTGCGCCGCCGCACCGGTTCGTGGTAGAGGCAGGTGTAGGCGAGTCCGGCTCCCCATCTCTGCCAGTCGAGGCGGGTGGCGTACAGGTCGGTGTCGGCGTGCGGTGGGTTGGCCGCGTCTGGCGTCGGGTTCTTGATGGTCAGTGTCAGCGCACCCGCTCGCCTTCGGCGGCGGTGAATCGGGCCGTGCACCGGCCGAAGAGATCGGGGGGACTCGGGGCCCCGAGTAGGAGTCCGAGAACCCCGGATTTTCCACCCTCGGAGCCAGCCGCAGACCAGCCCGGGCGGGGCCAGCGCCTAACGACTTGGTGCGCGATTGAGGGTGGGGCGTGTCGGCCTGGAGGGTTCGGCTGGTGATCTTCAGCGCTCCGCGCAGCGGTCGGAGACCAGGC
>NZ_JBFBJY010000181.1:0-5281 GCF_040702125.1 Kitasatospora sp. NPDC085895
GGAGGCCGTCCACGCCCTCCCGGTCGGTGGTGGTGTCGTCCGCGAAGCGACGGTCACCGGTCGCGTCGGGCACGTACTTCACACAGACAACGATCCTCAAGCTCACGGCCTGTCTCCTGTACTGGTCCTGTCCGGCGGCTGCGGCTGTGCAGTCGGGCGGAACGCACGCTCCTGCCCGCACGCGGGCCGCGTCTTCCTGTGCCCGTCCGGAACTTCCTGGCAGCATACTCGCCAGTAGCTCAAACAGGCTACTGGCGAGTAGCTTAGCGCTGCGATGCCCGGACGGGGCGTCCCGACCGCCGCCGCACTCCCTGGCCGGCAGGCTTCCGGGACGGCTGCACTGCCGTCTGCGCCCATCCTGCCCCAGGCGGCGCCCGGTACCACCTGACCGGGCGGCAGATCCGCTGTGAGATTGAAGGTCTTGACAACGCCGACGATGATCGGCGCGGCCGCCACCGCCCGTCCGGGCCGGTCAGACCGCCTCTCCGAGCGCCGCGACGACGTCCGCCCGGCGCGGCTGGCCCGCGGCGCGGCGGATCACCCGGCCGGTCGCATCGAGCACCAGTACGGTCGGCGTGCGCAGGATGTCGAGCCGGCGCACCAGGTCGAGCCTGGACTCGGCGTCGATCTCCACGTGGGCCACGCCCTCGACCATCCCCGACACCTCGGCGAGCACCCGGCGGGTCGCCCGGCACGGCTGGCAGAACGCGGTGGAGAACTGCACCAGCGTCGCCCGGTCCCCCAGTTCGCCGCCCAGGTCCGCCGCCGTGAGCCGCACCGCCGCCCCGTCCTTCACCCGCAGCCTTCCGTCCCGGTGCGCGCGCAGCAGCCCGAAGGCGCTCGCCAGCACCAGTACCGCACCGCACACCACCCAACCGGTCATCGCTCCAGTGTCCCGCACCGCTGCGGAGCCTCCGGAACCCGTACCCCTCCGGGGCCCGCTCCACCAGGTGGACAGCGTTCGCCCCGCGGCCCCGCCGGCCCTACCATCGCCGGATGGACTCGCCCCGACCCCGGCTGCCCCGGCTGACCTCCCGCCGGGTGGTCGACCTGTGCCGGGCCACCGCGTCGCGCTGTCGCTGACCGCGGCCGCCCCGGGGCTCCGGAGAAGCCCCGGGATGCCGGCCAGTCGTCCCCGACCGGTTCGCGTCCCAGGAGTCCCTTCGTGCTGATCGACCCGCGCGGCCCGCGCTTCGCCGCCGCGCTCACCTCCGTCGTCCTCGCCGCCGCCATGATCACCGGCAGCGGCGCCCTGCTCGCCCTGCAGTCCGTCGCCTTCGCCGTCGGCGCCCTCGCCGGCCTGCAGCGCTCGCCGTACGGCCTGCTCTTCCGGGTACTCGTCCGGCCCCGGCTCGCCCCGCCGCGGGAACTTGAGGACGCCCGGCCGCCGCGCTTCGCCCAGGCCGTCGGCCTCGCCTTCGCGCTCGTCGGCACCCTCGGCTTCCTGTCCGGCGCCGACTGGCTGGGCCTCGCCGCCACCGGGCTGGCCCTCGCCGCGGCCTTCCTCAACGCCGCCTTCGGGTACTGCCTCGGCTGCGAGGCGTACCTGCTGCTGCGGCGCGGCACCGACCGCGTCGGCGCACGGGCCTGACCCGTCCCGGCCGCCGGCCTGCCCCGGTCACGGCCGTAGGACGGCCGCAGGCCGAGGCGGCCGGCCGGAGTGACCTGCCGGAGCGACCCGCCACTGGTCACCGGGTGAGATGCAGCTCTCACGTGACGTAAGCCTCGCCGCCGATTCCCGCCTCGCGGACGCCGCCGCGTGACATCGGGCACGTCTTCGGGGGATCATCGGGCTGAAACACCCGTGGCCGCCGCGGCGTGCCGCGCCCTCGCCGGTCGGCCCCGACGGCCCGGGTACCTCCGGACCGGGCATCAGGCCCGACGAGAAGTAGGGCTGACCGTGGCTGAGTTCGTGTACCCGCCGGTGATCCGCGCCGCCTTGACCGCGTTCAAGGCGCTCGACCTGCGCGTCTCCGTCGTCGGAGCCGAGCACGTCCCCGCGACGGGCGGCGCCGTCCTGGTGAGCAATCACATCAGCTACCTCGACTTCATCTTCGCCGGCCTCGGCCCCTGGCGCGGCGGCAAGCGGCTCACCCGCTTCATGGCCAAGGACGACGTCTTCAAGCACCGCATCTCCGGCCCGCTGATGCGCGGCATGCGGCACATCCCGGTGGACCGCACCGACGGCCAGCCCGCCTACGACGCCGCCGTCAAGGCGCTGCGCGAGGGCGAGATCGTCGGCGTCTTCCCCGAGGCCACGATCAGCCGCTCCTTCATGCTCAAGAAGTTCAAGACCGGCGCCGCCCGGATGGCCGCCGACTCCGGCGCGCCGCTGCTGCCCGTGATCCTCTGGGGCACCCAGCAGCTGTGGACCAAGGGCCGCCCCAAGACCCTCACCAAGCGGCACGTCCCGATCACCGTCATGATCGGCGAGCCGATCGAGCTCACCCCGCAGGACAAGCCGGTCATGGTCACCCGCCGCCTGCGTGCGGCCATGAGCGAGATGCTGGACCGCGCCCAGCGCGAGTACCCCGCCAAGCCGTCCGGCGAGGACGACACCTGGTGGGTCCCGGCCCACCTCGGCGGCACCGCGCCCACCCTGGAGGAGGCCGAGGCCGCCGAGGCCGCGGAGGCCGCCGCCAAGGCGGAGCGTGCGGGCGAGTCCGGCTGACCCTCCCGCCCGGCGTACGGACCGCTCGGCGTACGGACCGCTCGTCCCGTACGCCGGTCGGCCGGTCGCATGGGTACCACGCGCGTGTCACCGACGGTTCGGCATCCCCTATCTGACACAGTGGCAGCTCTCGCAGGGGGCTCGACCGCTTCCGGGGCCGAGCCGACGGCAGCCGCATCGCCTTCGGCCGCGGCTGGGGCGCCGTCGACACCTCCGCGGACCAGATCCAGTACAGCGACATCTACGTGATGGACGCGACCGGCGCGAACCCCGCCGGCTCACCACCCTCACCCAGGACCAGCCCTACGCCAGGAACGTCGACGACCCGGCGTGGTCCCCGACGGCAGCGGCACCACCACCCTGCTGTCCGGCTCCCCCGACGTCTTCTACGGCATCCCCTCCTACGCGCCGGACGACACCGCCATCGCCTTCGCCAAGGCGACCCTCCCGGGCCAGGCCGACATCTTCACCATGCATCCGGACGGCACCGCCGTCACCCCCGTGACCCGGACCGCCGACACCTGGGAGAGCCGCCCGACCGGGGCACCGCGGTGCCCTGACCAGCAGCCCCGACCGCCACGCCCCTGCCGGCCACTCGGTAGGGTCGTGGCGCATGACGACACCTCAGCTCTCCACCGCCACCGAGCGGGACGCCCTCTGCGGGTTCCTCGACAAGCAGCGGGCCGCCCTGCTCCGCACCCTGGACGGAGTCTCCGAGGAGGATGCCCGGAAGGCGCCCACCGCCAGCTCCCTCAGTCTGCTCGGCCTGCTGAAGCACAACGCCCTCTGGGAGCGCCGCTGGTTCCAGGTGATCCTGGCCGGCCGGCACTTCCCCGACGAGTGGCCGCACGTCGAGGACGGTGCGGAGGACGACTTCGTCCTCGGCGAGCACGACACCCTCCCGCACTGGCTCGCGTACTACCGGGAGCAGGTCGCCACCGCCCGCGGGATCGTCGCCGCCACCGACCTCGACGCCCCCTGCGCCTGGCCGAAGCTCGCCCACCGCAACCTCCGGTGGGTCCTCCTCCACATGATCGAGGAGGTCGCCCGCCACGCGGGCCACGCCGACATCATCCGCGAGACCCTCGACGGCACCCGCAGCAGCTGAGGCCCGCCTGGACGATGACTTCTGACGTCGTCTCCGGCATGGCCGCACCGGTCACGGGGAAGCCCCGCCATGAGCCGCACCCGCGGATCACGCACGGAGCCCACTCCCCCGACGACCCGGATGGCCGTCGACCTCGTCTACGAGTCGCACTCCACCACCACCGACAACGAAGCCGGCATCGCCACCGGACGGCTCCCGGGCCGGCTGTCCGACCTGGGCCGGCGCCAGGCCGCCGAGCTGGGCGAACGCCGCCGCGGCGGCGGATTCGCCGCGGTGTTCACCTCGGACCTGCACCGGGCCGTGGAGACAGCAGCCCTCGCCTTCCCCGACGGCCGACCGCCCGTCCACCAGGACCGGCGGCTCCGCGAGTGCGACTACGGCGAGCTGAACGGCGGACCCGCCGCACACGTCGCCGCACGCCGGACCGACTGCCTCGACGTACCCTTCCCCGGCGGGCAGAGCTACCGCCAGGTCGTACGGGCCACCGCCGACTTCCTCCGGGAGGTGGCCGCCACGTACGACGGCCGCCGGATCCTGCTGATCGCCCACTCCGCCAACCGGTGGGCCCTGGACTTCCTGCTCACCGGAGTCCCCCTGGAGGAGATCCTCCGGGATCCCCCGGCCTGGCGCCCGGGCTGGCACTACACCGTGCCCGCGGGCTGGGCTCCACCGCCGTGACCGGTCGTCAGTCCTCGTCGAACGGCTCGTCACTCCAGCGGAACCACACCTGGTCGCCGTCGATGTGCAGCAGGAACTCCGCGACCGGTCCCTCCGGGGAAGAGAGGGTCAGCGCCTCGGCGATCCGGTCGTACGCCTCGTCGAAACGCTCCTCGTGCTCCTCGGCCTCCAGCAGGGCGAGCGTCTCGGCGAACCACGGCGCCACCGCGGGGTAGCCCGGCCCGGGACGGAACGTCCCCGCCAGCCAAGGGAAGTCCGCCTCACCGATCTCTATCTCGCCGACGAGCTCGGCCCCTCGTGTCAACCGCCAGACCTCGCCGTGCATCTCAGTGCTCCTCCCCTGGTGTGGTCCGCATCCTGCCACGACCGCGGACCAGGCCCTGGTGGACCGCCCAGCAGCCTCCCGCACCGACGGCGTACCAGAGCAGATCCGGCACGTTGAACGTCGACCCCAGGACGAACCGCGCCGCCGTGCTCTCCGCCGACCACCGCGCCGGCAGGCCCGTCAGCTGGAAGAACTCCACACACCAACTCAGCAGCAGTGCCACCCCGGCGGCCCTGCCCGGCCTGATCCGCGGCGCCACCATCACCACCAGGACGTACACGAGCACGGTGTACAGCGCATCACCGCCGTACTTCGCCACCGCCCCGCTGCCCACGGCCCGCAGTCCCAGCCCCGCAACCACGGTCAGCACGCCGGCCAGAGCCGCGCCCCGACGCATTCCACGCACCCCGCGCTCCTCCTACCCGGAAATGCGAGAAGCCCCGCCCGGGGTCCCCGGGCGGGGCTTCTCTCAAGAATTGTTCGGCGGCGTCCTACTCTC
>NZ_JBFBJY010000182.1:0-5040 GCF_040702125.1 Kitasatospora sp. NPDC085895
CCCGACCCGACGTCCCCACCGTCTCGCTGGTCGAGCCAACCAAAACCAGCCCGTCCAGGCGGAAAACAACCTAAATCACCGGTATTGCATCTAGCGGCCGGGGCCGGTTCGGTGACCACATCCGCGGCCGGCGGGCCGAAGTCGATCAGTGCGGCGCCGCTGAAGCCCGCCAGCAGGACCCGCTCGCCGGGCAGCACCTGGATCTCGTCGTCGTGCGCCACCGGATAGAGCGCATGGACGCAGGCCGTCCCCGGCCCGGGTCACGGTGATCTCGGCCATCTCGTAGAGCGGGTCGCCTGCATCCAGCGGCGAGTCGGCCACGGCCGCCGGCTCCTCCGCCTCCGGCTCGTCCGGTGTCGGCTCTCCGAGGGGCGCGCCGGTCTCCAGGGCGTACCAGCGGTAGGTACGGTCGTAGCACAACCGCAGGCACACCTCCGTCCCGCCGGCCCGGAAGCCGTGCAGCTCGACCGGGTCGGTCCAGCCCGGTGCGAGACTGCGTGTGTCCCACACCTCGATCGGCCGCCAGTGCGTCCAGACCACCCGCCACGGCATCGCGAGGCCCAGACCGTCCAGCCACCGGGCGAGCCCAGGTCACCCCGCATCAGGGCCGCGAACCGCAGCCGCGCCGCCCACTCCGCAGTGCCGGCCCCGTCCTGCGCCCCGTACACCCGGGCGACCTCGGCCAGAGCCTCCGGGTACTCCGCCAACTGCTCCGGAAACCCGGTCGGCCGCCATCCGGTGGTCGTCCCCATCCCCGCTCCCCCGTCCGTTTCGGTGATCATCAACGGCGAGCCTAGGGCGCCTCTCCGACGCCTCGCCGGCCCCCCTCTACCCGGTGTGCGGAGGCAGGAGTGCATTCGCTCGCCGGGCGATCGGGTGAGGCGGCAGGCCGCCCGCCCGCCGGGTGCGGGAGTCGGCCCGGAGACGACGGACGAGGGGCGAGGCGTTGGCGATCGTCACGCCTTCCAGGTGGAGCACACCTCGGGGAACCTTCGCACCGTGAACAGCGACATGCGCAGCCACCGGAACGCCGAGCACGAGCTCGGCCTGCCCCGCCTCCCAGGCCACGGTCTGCAGCGCACGGGTCTGGCAGTGACCGCCCTACCAGAGCTGTCCCTTGCGCACCCGCAGCTGGGACCTCCTCGACACCCAGGTCTTCGTGTCGATGTAGACCACTCACCACCCGGGGCTATCGGCTCGGGCCAGGTCCAGCATCCGCGCGGGCTCGGCGCGTCCGAGAGCCTGGGCCTGTCGCAGCAGGACGTAGGCCGCCGTCGCGGTGCCGGCCCGCGATTGGCCGTAGGGGTCCCGTCAACGGCACCGGGGCACCTCCCGGCCGAAGGCCGCGGGCGGAACCGCGTCCTTACAGGTCCCCTCGGGTCGGCGTGCGGCTGCGGTGCGGGCGGCGGACCATGAAGCCGACGAGTGGAGCAGCCGTGACGAAGGAAACCCCCACCCCGGCCGCGGGTGATCTGGTAGTGCTGCGCAATGTCAACAAGCACTTCGGCGATCTCCACGTCCTCCGGGACATCGACCTCACTGTCGCCCGTGGTGAGGTCGTGGTCGTCATCGGGCCGTCCGGGGGCGGGAAGTCGACGCTGTGCCGTGCCATCAACCGCCTGGAGACCATCGACTCCGGCGAGATCTCCATCGACGGCAGGCCGCTGCCGGCCGAGGGCCGCGAGCTGGCGGCTCTGCGGGCGGACGTCGGCATGGTCTTCCAGTCGTTCAACCTCTTCGCGCACAGGACCGTGCTCGACAACGTCACGCTCGGCCAGCTCAAGGTCCGCAAGAAGGACAAGAAGGCCGCCGAGGAACGGGCGCGCCGGCTGCTGGAGCGGGTGGGCGTCGCCTCGCAGGCGGACAAGTACCCGGCGCAGCTCTCCGGCGGCCAGCAGCAGCGCGTGGCGATCGCCAGGGCGCTGGCCATGGAACCGAAGATCATGCTGTTCGACGAGCCGACCTCCGCGCTCGACCCCGAGATGATCAACGAGGTGCTGGAGGTGATGCAGCAGCTGGCGCGCGAGGGAATGACCATGGTCGTCGTCACCCACGAGATGGGATTCGCCCGATCGGCCGCCAACCGCGTGGTTTTCATGGCGGATGGCCGGATCGTGGAGGAGACGACACCCGATCAGTTCTTCAGCAACCCGCGCAGCGAGCGGGCCAAGGACTTCCTCTCGAAGATCCTGCACCACTGATGGGGACCAGCGAGCACAAGGAATGATCACCATGGAACTTCGCAAGGTCACCCTCGCAGCCGCGGTTGCGCTCGGGCTGTCCCTGACGGCCGCCGGCTGCGGATCGGACGGCGGTGGCGGCACCAGCAGCGGCGCCAGCGGCGACCAGAAGGTCACCGTCGGCATCAAGTTCGACCAGCCGGGCATCGGGCTGAAGACCCCGGACGGCACGTACACGGGCCTCGACGTCGACGTGGCCACGTACGTCGCCAAGGAGCTCGGCTACGACCCCGGCAACATCGAGTGGAAGGAGGCGAAGAGCGCCGACCGCGAGACACTGCTCCAGCGCGGTGACGTCGACTTCATCGCCGCCTCGTACTCGATCACGCCCGCCCGTGCGGAGAAGGTCGACTTCGCCGGCCCCTACCTCCTGGCGCACCAGGACGTGCTGATCCGGGCCGACGACAACTCCATCACGAAGCCCGAGGACCTGAACAACAAGAAGCTCTGCTCCGTCACCGGCTCCACCTCCGCGCAGAACGTCAAGACCAAGATCGCCCCGAATGCGCAGCTGCAGGAGTACGGCGGCTACTCGGAGTGCCTGACCGGCCTGGAGAACGGGGTCGTCGATGCGCTGACCACCGACGACGTGATCCTCGCCGGCTACGCCTCGCAGCCGGAGTTCAAGGGCAAGTTCAAGCTCGGCGGCTTCAAGATGAGCAACGAGAACTACGGCATCGGCGTCCAGAAGGACAGCGAGCTCAAGGCGAAGATCAATACCGCCCTGGAGAAGATGGTCGCGGACGGCTCCTGGGAGGCGGCCGTCAAGAAGAACCTCGGCCCGTCCGGCTACCAGAACGAGCCCGCACCGAAGATCGGCGTCATCGTCACCTGAGACGCGCACTCCCCAGCGCGCCGCCCCGGGGCGGCGCGCCTCGCCCGTCACTCGCGGAAGGCGGGAAGACCGTGTTCGACTTTCTTGAGGGCTACAACGTGCTCGGCGCTTTCTGGGTGACGGTGCAGCTCACCTTCTACTCCGCCGTCGGCGCGCTGATCTGGGGCACCGTCCTGGCGGCCATGCGCGTCAGCCCCGTGCCCCTGATGCGTGGCTTCGGGACGGCCTACGTCAACGTGGTCCGGAACATCCCCCTTACCGTGATCATCGTCTTCACCTCGCTGGGCCTGTTCCAGACGCTCGGCATCACGCTTGGCGCCGAGGACTTCACCACCATCGACTTCCGGCTCGCCGTGCTCGGACTGATCGCCTACACCTCGGCGTTCGTCTGCGAGGCGCTGCGGTCCGGCATCAACACGGTGCCCGTGGGCCAGACGGAGGCGGCGCGGGCCATCGGCCTGAGCTTCCCCCAGGTGCTGAGGCTCGTCGTTCTTCCGCAGGCGTTCCGCTCCGTGGTGGGCCCGCTGGCGAACGTGCTGATCGCCCTGACCAAGAACACCACCGTGGCCGCCACGATCGGTGTCGCAGAGGCCGCCCTGCTGATGCGGGAAATGATCGAGAACGAGGCCCAGCTCCTCCTCATCTCCGCGGTCTTCGCGTTCGGCTTCATCTGCCTCACGCTGCCGACCGGGCTCCTCCTCGGAAGGGTGGCCAAGAAGGTCTCGGTGAAGCGATGACCCCGCCGTCCGTGCTCTACGACCCTCCGGGGCCGCGTGCCAGACGGCGCAACCTGCTGTTCACGGTGCTGTTCCTGATCGCCGTCGCCGGCGTGGCCTGGTGGGTGGTCCAGAGCCTCATCGACAAGAACCAGCTCGAATGGGTCAAGTGGCGGCCCTTCTTCACGGACTCCCGCGCCTGGGAGACGTACCTCCTGCCGGGGCTCAAGAACACCCTCATCGCCGCCTCGCTCGCCATGGTCATCGCGCTGCCGTTCGGGGCGCTGTTCGGCATCGCCCGGCTCTCCGACCACCGGTGGGTGCGGGGCGCGGCCGGCACCGTCGTGGAGTTCTTCCGCGCCATCCCGGTGCTGATCCTGATGCTGTTCGCCAACGCCGCGTACTCCGAGTTCACCGAGGTCAGCCCCGACAGCCGGCCGCTGTATGCGGTGGTCACCGGTCTCGTCCTCTACAACGGCGCTGTGCTCGCGGAGATCGTCCGGGCCGGCATCCTCTCCCTCCCGCGGGGCCAGACCGACGCGGCCGAGGCGATCGGCATGCGCAAGAACCAGGTGATGCGCTACGTGCTGCTGCCGCAGTCGGTCACCGCGATGCTGCCAGCGATCGTCAGCCAGATGGTCGTCATCGTGAAGGACACCGCACTGGGCGGCGCACTGCTCGGCTTCTCGGAACTGCTGGCCTCCGTCCGCCCGATGAGCGCGAACTACGGGGCGAACACCATCGCCTGCTTCACCGTCGTCGCAGCCATCTTCGTCCTACTGAACTTCGCGCTCACCTCCTTCGCGACCTGGCTGGAGCGGCGGCTGCGACGCGGCAAGAGGTCCACCGGCGCAGTGGTCGGCGCCTCCGCCGTCGAGGAACTGTCAACACCGGGCGAGCACATGGGCCACAACGACCTCGGCGGAGCGGGCGGCACCTCCGGCAAGGGCGGCTAACGAGCTGGTGCGTGATTGCGGCGGGGATGCGCCGGCCTGGGTGAGGGCGACATGATCTTCGCCGTGGTGATCATGGTGAACCGTGCTGTCCTCGGTCATCGGGTGCTGACCGGCGTTTCGCGTCGGCACCTGACCGATCTGATCGTCGAACTGGCGGCTCCCTGGCAGCCGGTGGTCGAGGGCAGGCGGCACACGGTTCGCGGTGGCGCACGGCGCCGGGCCGCTGGTGCGGGTGCCAAGCACCGGCTGGTGTTCACCGACCGGGTGGTCGCCACGCTGATCCACCTTCGGCA
>NZ_JBFBJY010000183.1:0-4951 GCF_040702125.1 Kitasatospora sp. NPDC085895
GAAGAGGCGTGCACGCCCCATTGACACGCCAAAAATATAGATTGTATGACTACTGTTCGGTTTTGCGTCAGCCGCAATGCGGCAACCGCGCACATCGGGTACGGCATCCCGATTGAGATCTCCTCGCGACGCCCGGGGTTTGCCGGCTACGGCCACCCGGGCAGGGCTGATTCAAAGTCTTGGCGATCATGCAAGTGTGCAGGTCGCGGCAGTGTGATGGGGTGGCGCCGGGCCGTTGCGGACGCATCGAGGCTCCGGTTGAAAGGGTGACCTGGCCCGTCGCCCTGAACCGGAACCTCGATGTGCCGTCAGTCTTCCATCTACTGCCACGCCGACCCGCCTGTTCGTCAACTCGGGAGCGGTGCCGGCCTGGTAGAGCGGTTGGCGTTGCTGGTGGATCCGCGTGATCCGCGTGATCGGCGTCACCCGTTGGTGAGCGTGCTGCTGGTCGCGGCCTCGGCGGTGCTGGGCGGCGCCCGGTCGTTCCGGGCGATTGGGCAGTGGGCCGCCGAGGCGCCGCAGCATGCCCTGGCCCGGCTCGGGACACGGACGGTGGGCGTGTTCAGCGTGTGCGTGGCGCCCAGGGCGTTCCAGGACCCACGCGAAGGGATGATCCGACACCATGCGTATCGCAGTTTTCGGCGCCGCGGGACTGACCGGCCGCCACCTCACCGACCAGGCTCTCTCGGCTGGCCACGAGGTCGTCGCCGTGACCCGTCGGGTCGGCTCCGTCGCCGAGCGGCCGTGCCTCACCGTCGCGGTCGCCGACGCCACCGATCCGGCGGCTGTCGACGCCGCGATCGCCGGGACGGACACCGTCCTGTCCGCGCTGGGCGCGCGCTTCAGCAAGGAGACCGTCACCACGTACTGGGCGAGCGCCACTGCCATCACCGGGGCCATGACTCGGCACGGCATCAAGCGGCTGCTCGTCGTCAGCTCCAGCATCACCGAACCAAACTGGCGTCCCACCCGCGCGCACTTCTTCAACCACGTGCTCGACCCGCTGGTAAACCGGCGCCTCGGCCGCACCCTCCACGAAGACATGCGCCGCATGGAGGCCGTGATCCGCCAGACGGACCTCGACTGGACCCTCGTCCGACCCTCGGGCCTCTTCGAGCACCCCGTCGTCACGGACTTCCACACCGCCGACACCAGCGCCGACGGCGTCTTCACCGCCCGTACCGACCTCGCCGCGAGCATGCTGCGCGAGCTGGAGGAACGGAGATACGTCCGTGTGCACATGGGCGTCATCACCACGGCCGTGAAGCCGAATATCGCCAAGCTGATCTGGCACGAGGGCGTGAAGAAGAAGTCAACGACCCGGCCCTGAAGGACCGGGCTTGAGGTTAACCATGTGCCCGATGAGTCGCCCCACCGGTGGTCACCTCGTCTCAGCAGCGTTAGGCGCTGCTGGGGCGGTTGACTGCGCCCCGCTGCCACGCATCAGCCGCGCGATGGCGGATGTTGCGGGAGCCATTGATGTCCGCGTGCATGGTCATGCCGCAGGCGCGGCACGCGAACGTCGCTTGATCCACTCGGTTCTGTTTGTGCGTGTGCCAGCAGGCGGAGCACTGGCGGGAGGTGTAGGCCGGGCTGACGTGCACGAGCGGCACGCCAGCGCGCTGGGCCTTGTACTCCACGAAGGCTCCGAGCTGGGCGAACGCCCAGGAGTGGAGGCGGTACCGCTGCTCATGCTTGGCCTTGACCCTCTCGCGGATGCCCGTCAGGTCTTCCAGGGCGATCCCGCGAGAGGTGCGTTCAGCGGTAGATACGAGAGTCTTCGAGATGCAGTGGTTGGTGTCGGTGGCGAAACGCTGCTCCCGGCGGCGGATCGCCTTCAACCGGCGCTTGGCGTTCTTGGTCTTCTTCGCCTGCAACTTGGCGGTCAGAGCGCGCATGCGCTTGCGGTACCGCTCCAGACGACGCCCGGACATCACCGTGCCGTCGCTGGTGGTGGCGATGTTGACGATCCCCAGGTCCATCCCGAGCCAATCGGCATGCTCGAATAGGGGAGGTTCGGGGATGTCACACGTCGCGAGCAGATACCAGGAACCGTCACGAAACACCAGGTCCGATTCGCCCTGCCGATGGTCGGCGATCATCTTCGCCGCATTCTCGGAACAGACGAACCGGATGCCCTTCAACCGGCCTGCGGTCGTCCAGATCGATACCGTCCGGGCTTCCGTCTGCCACGACAAGCACCGGTCGTCGAAAGCCTGCGCCGCGTCTTCACGGAACCGGATCGACTTCGACTCGGCCTTGTTGCGGCGCTTCGACCCCTTCGGCCCGAGGTTCCCGGCCTTGATGTTCGCCTTCAACGTCGCGTAGGCGTCACAGACCTTCTTCACCACCCGCACCGCAGGCTGAGCCGACAGATCAAAGTCCTCTTTAACCTGCCGGTACACCATCGGTTGGAGACCGTTGCGCCGCACCTCACCCGTACGGAAAGCCACCTCTGAGACGTGGTTCGCCGCCCGGTTGCAGGCGCGCAGGGTCGCCGCGAGCGTGTCGGCCTGATAGGCCGACAGCTCCAGCTTCACCCGCACAACAATCTTCACGGCCGACAACATAATTCAAGCAAACCCAAAGATCAAAACGGAAGGTCAGAACACATATACAGAGAGCTCCGCCGCTTCGCGGCTCCGAGCCAAGGACCCATTCCTCTCCGGCCTGAAGGCCGGGGCATCCTGGGAAATCAAAGGTGAACCCGCCCCCTTGCGCGTATCGCACCCCGATGTCATACCGCAGGGATCAAGGTCCGCCAGTACCTACGACAAGGCGAGTTCAACCTGAGTAGACGGCCTGTTCCGGCGTCCCTAGCCTCACACGTTGATGAACACGATCACGAACACGGTCGAGACCGGCGAGGACTTCCGCACCCTTCTGAAGCGGCTCACCCAGCACTTGGAGAGCCTCGGCGCGAACGCTCCCGACGTGGACGACCTCCTGCTTCGCTGGGCCGCAGCCCTCCCCGACCACGCGCCGGATCCCGGCTGGACCGGGCTGGCCGGCCAACTACTCGACGCCATCACAGCACCCGCCGCCGACCACGCAGCTCCCGCCCCCAAGGACACCGAACCGCCGGTCTCCACACCGGGCGACTTGCGGGCCCTGCTGCGCGCCCTGGTAGCCGACTACGCCCATGACCGCAACCAGCAGGAGGACAAGAAGGCCCGCGGCCTGTGGGCCGGCGACGGCGGCAGCTGGGCGCACAGTTCCCTGGCCTCGTTCCTCGAATCGTGGGACGCCTGGCTGGGCTCAACCCTCGGCCGGCCCCCGCGCTTCCCAGGCACTCCGCCGATCGAACCGGTCACCTGGACCTCAATCGCCCGGCAGCTCGGCACAGCGCGCGTCTACGAGTGACCCCGGAGCAGCCGCCCGGCAGCCCCGGTTCTGAACCGCAGCCCCGGCCGCCGTCAGGCTGGTCGTGTACCGTGCCGCCGGGCCAGGGCAGCGTCGAACAACACGAGCACGGCAATGAGAGTGGTGGACGGAGCAGCACGATCGCGCACCTGGTGCCAGCCGTACCCGCTCGACCTGCCCGCGGTGGTCGCGCCGCTGCGCCGCGGGGCCGGCGATCCGACGATCCTCGTGCAGGCGGGCGCCTGCAGGGCCGCACCCGGGAAACGCGGCACCACGCCCCGGGCAGTAGCAGCTGATCGGTGGCACGGGGTCCGAGGCCGCGACAAACCGGCCGATGCGATGCCGGCTCAGTGGATGGCGATGTTCTCGGCCAGTTCGACGATCTGCGGGCCGAGGCCGAGTTCCTTCGTCCAGCCCATGAGCTGGTCGTGCTGGGCGCGGGTGAGGCCTTCGCGCAGTCCTGCCTGCAGCAGGCCGGCGGCCAGGTGCTGCTTGATGACCCTGGGTTCGCACTCCCGGCGGATCCGCTGCAGGCCGCACACCGCCGTTGCGGCGAGCCCGACCTCACACCCGGCGGTGACCCTTGCCCCCAGTCGGCGCCGCCCCTGCCGGCGAGCGGGACGGCCACAAGTTCACGCCGTCCCACCGACAAGACCAAGGGGCGTGGCTTGGTAGCCGCAAGGTCCCCGGCGTGGCGAGCTGTGCGTCGATTGCATGCTGCGGTCTCGGACCGCCTTACCGGCCGCTATCCCGCGTGCCGTGAAGGTTCCGGCGCCTGGCCGTGGTGAGCTTGGTCTACGCTTTCCCGCTGCGTAGGTCGAGGAGGTCTCATTGCGGGGGACCGCACCTTCACGGTCCGCGGTCGCTGCGCCGACCGGTCGACTGGCCGCCGGTGCGGCCAGCGGGCGCAGCAGCACAGGGTTGCCACGACACTCCTGGCGCTCGAAGCGCCCGCACCTCGACACGACGCGTCGGCTTGAGTCCGAGGAACCCGCATGCCCGATCAAGACAAGTACGACAGATCAGATCCCCTCGCCGAGGCCGGCACCGAGGAAGAAGAGATCCAGAGTGCCATCGAGAGCCGCACCTTCGACCTCGGTACCGCCGAAGCGCAAGCCCTGATCAAGGGTGAGCGCCTCGACGACGAGCCCGAGATCGCCGCTGCCGACGACCGCGTCAAGCCGCGCAGCCTCTGGCAGGACGCCTGGCGGGACCTGCGCCGCAACCCGATCTTCATCATCTCCGGACTGCTCATCATCTTCCTGGTGATCATGGCGATCTGGCCCGGGCTGTTCACCTCCACCGACCCGCTGAAGTGCGACCTCTCGAAGGCCCAGCAGGGCTCCGAGTCCGGTCACCCCTTCGGGTTCGACGGGCAGGGCTGCGACGTCTACGCCCGCACCGTGTACGGCGCCCGTGCCTCCATCACGGTCGGCGTCTGCGCGACCGTCGGCGCCGCCCTGGTCGGCACCACGCTCGGCGGCCTGGCCGGCTTCCTCGGCGGCTGGTCCGACTCGGTCATCTCCCGGGTCGCCGACATCTTCTTCGGCATCCCGATCCTGCTCGGCGGCCTGGTCTTCCTCTCGGT
>NZ_JBFBJY010000184.1:0-4913 GCF_040702125.1 Kitasatospora sp. NPDC085895
GTTGAGTTCTCAAGGAACGGACACTTCCTTCGGACCGCCTTCCAGCGGACCCTCCGGGCGTTTCGCTCTTCCGTGTTTCCAGCTTATCAGATCCGCGCCCGGTCGTTTTACCGACCGTTTGTTTTTCGGATTCCCGCTGGAGGGATTTCCTTCGACTTCGCAGAGAAGCTTATCAAAAGCTTCGGAGTGCTCAGTCCCGGGATTTGTCTTCGCCGGGTGGCGGTCCGGACGGACGCTCTGCCCTGGCTCGACGGTGTCGTAGACACTACGCCTGGTTCCGGCCGTTGTCCAGCCAGCCCCAACCGTTCAAACCTACTAGCCCGTCAAATCCACGTCAATGGCCTTCGGGATGATCAAGAGCCTACCAGGCGCCGGCCGGTCTCAGGCCGCGACGGGCTGGAGGTCGGTGCGGTCTGCGGCCTCCACGTCGCCGAACTCTCCGGTGGCCGCGGCGCGGCGGCCGAGCACCAGGGCGTACAGCAGGAAGAGCACCTCGACGGTGACGCCGATCGAGATCCGTGCCCAGGTGGGCAGGCCGGAGGGGGTCACGAAGGCCTCGATGGCGCCGGTGACCATGAGCACCGCGGCCAGGCCGATGGCCATGCCGATCGCGGCCCGGCCCTCCTCGGCCAGGGCCGCGGCGCGGGTGCGGCGGCCCGGGTCGACGACCGTCCAGCCCAGGCGCAGGCCGACGCCGGCCGCCACGAAGACGGCGGTGAGCTCCAGCAGGCCGTGCGGGAGCAGCAGGCCGAGGAAGAGGTCGAGGCGGCCGGCGGAGGACATCAGGCCGAGGCCGATCCCGAGGTTCATCACGTTCCCGAAGAGGACCCAGAGCACGGGGAGGCCGAGCAGGACGCCGAAGACCAGGCACTGGGCGGCGACCCAGGCGTTGTTGGTCCACACCTGGAAGGCGAAGGAGGTGGCCGGGTGCTCGGAGTAGTACGCCTCGAACCCGCCGCCCGGGCGTGTCATCTCGCGGAGCTGCTCGGGCGCACCGAGGCTGGCGCGGACCTCGGGGTGGCTGGAGATCCACCAGGCGATGAGGGCGCTGAGCAGCAGGGAGAGGACGCCGACGGGGATCCACCACCAGCGGGCGCGGTAGAGGGCGGCCGGGAAGCCGACGGTGAAGTAGCGGCCCGCGTCCCGCCAGGAGGAGGTGCGGGCGCCCGTCACGGCGCTGCGGCCGCGGGCGACCAGCGTGGTGAGGCGGCCCTCCAGGACGGGGTCGGGAGCCGCCGTCTGGACCTGGGCGAGGTGGCCGGTGGCGCGCTGGTAGAGCGCGATGAGCTCGTCCGCCTCGGCGCCGCTCGGCCTGCGCCGCCGGCTCAGGGTCTCCAGTCGGCGCCACTCCTCCTGGTGCGAGGCGACGAAGACGTCCAGGTCCATGCGGCTCACTTCCACGGGGCGGCGAGGGCGGGGGCTGGCCTAGCTTGCCAGAGGCGGGCGGCCGTATGTTTGGCCGCCGGGGATCACGAACGGAACGGATGGGGGGACGCGGTGAGCGACCTGGTGACGGGCGAGGCCGTCGTCCTGGGGCTGCGGGCGGCGAAGGTGCCCAGCCGGGCGCTGGCGATCGCCCTGGACCTGGCCGTGGAGACGGTGGCGCTGATGGTCACCGGCACGGTGGTGCTCGCCGCGCTGCCGGCGCTGGACGAGGCGGCCGCCGCTGCGGTGGTGCTCGGCCTGAGCGTGTTCTTCCTGCTGGGGCTGCCCGTGCTGGTCGAGACGCTGTCGCGCGGACGCTCGCTGGGCAAGCTGGCACTCGGCCTGCGGGTGGTGCGGACGGACGGCGGGCCGGTGCGCTTCCGGCACGCGCTGGTGCGCGGGCTGGTCTCGGTGCTGGAGATCCAGATGTCCGTGGGCACGGTGGCCGTGATCGCCTCGCTGGTCTCTCCGCAGGGCCGCCGGCTGGGCGACGTCTTCGCGGGCACGCTGGTGGTGCGGGAGCGGCTGCCGCAGGCCGCGCGGGCGCAGTCGGCGCTGCCGGCGGCTCCCCCGGCGCTGCTGCACGCGATCGGCGAGCAGCTGGTGGCACTGGACTTCTCGGCGGTGCCGGACGGACTGTGGCTGGCGGTGCGGCAGTTCCTGGGCCGGCTCGGCCAGCTCGACCCGGCGGTGGCGGCGGGGATGGCGGAGCGGCTCGCGGCCGACCTCGCCGGGCGGACGGGCCGCCCGGTGCCGTACGGCGTGCATCCGGCGGCCTACCTGTCGGCCGTCCTCACCGAGCGGCAGCGGCGCGAGTGGGAGCGGGCCGCCGAGGCGGCCCGCCGGCAGCAGTCCCCCGCCCCGGGCGGTCCGGCTCCCGCGGCGCCTCCCGCTCCGGGCCCGTACACGCCGCAGGTCCCGCACACCGCGCCGGCCCCGCAGGCCCCGCACGCGCCGTCCCTGCCTCCCCAGCAGACTCCCGTCCCGCCGCAGGCGCCCCCGGCGCCCTCGACGGGCTTCGCCCCGCCGTCCTGACCGGGCGCTGGCACCGGTCTCAGCCGGTGAAACGGTCCGGCCAGGTGTTGGGCGGGGACTGCAGTTCCTCCAGTTCGACGCCGGGGGCGGAGAGCACCACGTCGCCGGCGATGTGGACGGGCCGCTGCTCGCCGGTGGCGAGGTCGGCGACCGTGTAGCGCTCGACGAGCAGCGGCCCGCTGTCGGTGTCGTGGGTGTCGACCCCGGCCAGCTGCCAGCCCTGGTCGACGGTGCGCGGGGCGAGGACGGGTTCGGTGAGCTCCACCAGGCGCACCCGCGTGCTCGCTCCCGGCTCCAGCCGCAGCATCCGGGCGGTGGCGATCAGGAAGGCCGGCGAGGTGCCGGTGAAGCCGTGGGCCCGGTCGTGGCCCTCCACCGCGCTGTCCCCGGCCGGGTCGTCGGCGGCCGCCCGGACCCAGGCGACGCCGTCGACCGCGCCGCCCCGGACCTGCCAGCCGGCCGCCCGGAGCTCCATGCGCAGCGGGCGGCAGCGGGAGTCGAGGGTGAGGTCGGTGGCGGCGAGGACGCTGCCGTCGGGCGCGTAGGTCTTGGAGACGTACCGCCAGCCGGCCGGGCCCGGGGCGCAGCTGAAGCGTTCCTCGCCGATCAGCGCGGGGCCGTGGCCGGCGGGGCCGGTGTCGGTGTGCAGGGAGTAGCGGCCGTTGGGCATGGCCCGAAGCCTACGTGCAACCTTTTCGGGCCCCGGCTGCATCAGGGGGGCGGGCGGTGCGGGGCGTACCGCCGGGACGTGGGAGGAGGGGCCTTCGATGGGGAGGACGGCGGGTTCCGCGCGGCACGTGCGCGACGCCGAGTTCACCGAGTACGTGGCCTCCCGGGCGGGCTGGCTGCGGAAGGTCGCGTACCTGCTGTGCTCGGACTGGCACCGGGCGGACGACCTGGTGCAGGAGTGCATCACCAAGCTCTACGCGAACTGGTCGCGGGTCGGGCAGGTGCAGAACCGGGACGGCTACGCGCGGACGGTTCTGGTGAACACGTACCTGGCGGAGCAGCGGTCGCCGTGGTGGCGGCGGATCCGGACGGTCGGGTCCGAGCCGGACGCCGGTGCGGTGGTGGCGGCGGACCTGGACGCGTCGCTGGACCTGCGGCAGGCGCTCTCGTCGCTGCCGCCGCGGCAGCGGGCGGCGGTGGTGCTGCGCTACTACTGCGATCTGACGGTGGAGCAGACGGCGGACGTGCTGGGCTGCTCGACGGGCAATGTGAAGAGCCAGACCTCGCGGGGGCTGGCGGCGCTGCGCCGCCGGGTGGTCCCTGCTCGGGCAGGAGGGGCGGAGGCGTGAGCGGGGTCAGGTCGGAGCAGGAGCTGGTCGCCGGGCTGGCGGAGCTGGCCGAGTCGGCGGCGCCGCCGAGCGGCGTCGACGTGTGCGCGGCGGTGCGGCAGGGGCGGGGCCGGGTGGCCCGGCGGCGGATGTCGGTGTGGGGGGCGGCCGCCGCGGTGCTGCTGGTGTGCAGTTCGGTGGCGGCGGGGGTGGGCGGCCGGTCGGTGTCGCCGGTCGGTCCGGCGGGACCGGGGGCCGGGTCGACGGCGCCCTCGGTGACGCCGCGTCCGGGCACTCCGAGCCCGGGGGCGAGTGCGCCGGACGGGGCGACGGCGGCGGACGGGTTCGCGCCGCTGTCGGTGGAGGCGGACTTCGGCTGGCTGCCGGACTCGATGAAGGTGGTGCGCTACACGTCGGGGGCCAACGGGCTGCGGGTCCAGGCGGCGGACGACGCCTCGGGCCGGGGGATGCGCTTCGGCCTGGCCGTGTACCGGGCGGACGAACTGCCACCGGTCGACATGCGCGACGGGACGGAGCGGGGCCTGGTGGCGGCGGCGCCGGTGAACGGCCGGGAGGCGTTCTGGGCCGCGCCCGACTCCACGGTGGGCGGGCGCTCGGTGCTGCGCTGGCACCTGGCGAACGGCCGGTGGGCGGAGCTCACCTCCTCCGCGGTACCGCCGGGCCAGCAGGCCACGCTGATGCACAAGGTGGCCGAGAAGGCGTCACTCGGGCTGCGCCCGGTGGCGCTGCCGGTGCGGCTGACCGGGGTGCCGGCGGCGTACGCGGTCACCAACGCGGATCTGCTGCGGCCGCGCGCGGGGGCGGGCGACTGGTCGCTGCGGCTGACGTTCTCGGTCTCGTCGACGCAGTCGTTCAGCACCACGGTGGTGCCGCTCGGCTCGGACTGGCTGCCCCGGATGCAGGCGGTGGAGGGCACCGCCGGGGAGACCGATCCGTCGGCCTGCCGGGAGCAGGGCGGGCTGATGGTGTGCGTGCAGACGGCGGACCGCAGTGCGCTGACCGCGGTGGGCGGCCCTGCGGGCTGGCTCCCGCACGTCGTGGCGATCGGCGCGGACCCAGCCGCGTGGGAGAGCATCGGGCCTCCGGGGCGGGTGCCCCACTCACGGCGGCCGGCCCGACCCGTCGAGGAGCGTGACCGCCGGACGTCGAACCGCC
>NZ_JBFBJY010000185.1:0-4828 GCF_040702125.1 Kitasatospora sp. NPDC085895
AACACCAAACCCCTCTCCCCCACCCCCCCCCTCTCCCCTTGGGGGGGGTCCCCCCCCGGCCCCCACCCCGACCACGTCGAGTCCTACGCGCTGAGGTTCGGCATCGGACACGCCCTGGCCGGAGGCGTGCTGGACGAATGGCTCGCGGACGTCCGGGTCCTGGTCCTCGGCGATCCCCAAGCCCTGGCCGAGGCCGTTGCTGCGGCCGACCGGGACGGTCAGGACCGGGCCGCAGGCACGTCCGCCGTGCAGCGCCGTCGCGTCGTCGCCGAAGCGGTCAGGTTGTACCGAACCGCAGCCCGGTGCAACGTTGCCGAGTGGGTGTCACGACTGCGGTTCGCCGCGCAGATGTGGGGCGCCGAGGACCTGGTCCACGCCTTGGACGGGCTGGGCCTGCAACTCCCTTGGCGGGCGGACTGGGCCCGCTGGCGGCCCCTCGGCGCGTTCGACACCCGCGCCTTCGCGCAGGGGTGGACCGGGCCCGTCGAGGTCGCCGGTCTCCGCCCGGCCGCCGACGGCGGTGAAGCGGACGAGGTCTGCCTGCAATCGCTCTACGACGGCCTCCACCGTTGGTACTCACTGGCCGACGGCGCGCAGATCGGCGAGGCCGAGGCGGAACCCCCCGCCGGGCCGGGGCCGGCGGCAGAAGCCGCAGAGCGAGCCGAGGACGCCACCACGGTCGAGGTCGTGCACGACTTCGACCTGCTCAAGGTGAGGGTCACCGGGCCCGCCGGTGCCCGCGTCCACGCCCTCTGCACGCCCTACCCCGGTGCCCGGATGCATCCCCTGCCCGGCGGCCGGGTGCTGCTCGCCGGTCACAGCGGGGCGGCCGTCGTCACGTTCGACCCGACCGTCTCCACGCCGGTTCAGCAACCGCGGACCACGGCGCCGAACCTGCTGCCGCCCGACGGCATGTGGGTCCCGCCCCTGCAGGCCGACACCGACCTGACCCGCTACTACTACGGCGGCGTCGTACGCGCCGACCGCGAGCGTCTCGGCGGCGCGGCAGAGAGGCAGGACGTCGCCCACGTGCTGTGCGCCGTGGGTCTGCCGGGCTTCCCCGTCTTCTGGCGCGGTACCGCCGACTTCCTCGCGACCCCGCGCACGCTGGCGGACTACCAGGAGGAACTGGGCGAGCCGGCCTCGGCGGACGATACCGGCCTCACCGTTCTGGCCCTGTCCGCGGACGGGGAGACGCCACTGTGTGTCGAACACGCAACCGGCCGGGTCGTCCAGGCGGAAACCTCCGAACCGGACCTGGTCAACACCTCGGTCGAGCGCTTCGCGGCCTGCCAGGCCCTCACCTCGTGGGCACTGTCCGTCTCCGCGGTCCGCCAGATCCCGGAGCGGTACGAGTTCCTGGACTTCCTCCGCGCCTCACTCACCCGGATCGACCCGGAAGCCGCCGAGGACCAGGGCGCCGACTGGTGGTGGTTCCAAGCGGTGGGGGACGAGACCTCCTACACGCTCTACGGCTAGGCGGGGGAAGGTCTGATGGGAAGGCTGCGGCAGGAGGAGAGATCGGTGTTGAGGACCGGGCCGGGTTATTCGGCAGCAGTGAAGTTTCTTACACCCCAAGGTGAGGAGAAGTCCGAGGTCGCCCGCAGCGGCCCCGGGCTGCCCCATCCGGAGTGGCAGTTGCAGCAGCGGCTGGAATCGCTCGGCATCGCTGCCGGTGACGTCCTGGAGCTGTACACGGAGTTGCAGGTCTGCGAGCTGCCGGGTGGCAATTGCGCAGCTCAGGTGCGCCGCTGGTGGCCGGACGTGAAACTGTCTCACTCCGCGGAATACGGTGCGGAGGAAGCTTCGCGGCAGCGCGGTCTCGCAGCCCTGCGCGCGCACATCGTCGACTCCGGGCGCAGGCGTGGATTCGTGGTCGACGTCGAGACCCGCCGCCTGCCGTTCCCCATCACGACGGACAGCGGTGCGGTGCGGTCGGACCCGGTCGGCCCGGCACTTCCGCCCTTCTTCGAGCCGGCTGCTGAGGAAGGCATCCTTCTGCTCGACCAACTCGAGGCCGAGGGTGCGACTGTCACCGAGCCCGTTGCGGAACGCTTTGCCGAGCGCGGATACGTGCGCCTGGGTACCGACTTCGGCCGGGATCTGTGTGTGACTCCGGAAACCGGCGAGGTTTGGGCCGTAGGCCGGCGACTCGGCAGCGTGAGGTACGCGAACCGCAGTACTGGACAGTTCGCGTCCTGTCTCGACCTGTTGCGCTCCTCCTGGCCCCAGCGGCGAGGCCTGGACCCTGGCGAGGCGGCCCGGCACACGGCAGACTTCCAGCAGGCTCTGGCTGCACTTGACGGTACGGTCTTCGACGGCAGCGAGAACTGGTGGTCGGTAGTGGTCGAGCAGATGTGGGACGGACTGCTCTGAGATACTGACCCTCCATTCGGCGACTTGCACATGTGTTCGACTCCGTTCTTGGGAAGTGGCTGTTGTCGCACGGCGAGTACTGCGACATGACATTCGTCGACTTCGCGTCGGACGACGAGCTCTACGCGTACCTCCGGAAGGTGTACGACTACCTCTTCCTCGACTCCGGCGAGGTGCCGGTCCCTCCGGACTGAAGCCCGTCCGGCAGGGCCGTTGGCGCCCGACAGAGCGAGCCTGCGACTGAGGGAGGGACCGGGGATGGCGCCGTGGACGTTCCGGTGACGGTGGACTGCGACGGGCTGCACCTGGAGGAGGTGTAGGTCCGGGCACTGCGGGCAGTGCGCGAGGGCGGGGCGTCGAGTGTGCTGCTGAAGATCGTCCTGCTGCACCGGGCGGCGCTGTCCGCGCCGGTGCTGCTCGGCTACTACGACGGGTACGACCTCGAATGCGCCGTCGCCGGCTGGGTCGCGACCGTCGACCCGGTGGCGGCCGGCGGCAGCTTCTGGCAGGAGCGCTGTTTCGTCCCCTCGCTGTACGACCTCTGGACGGAGCGGAACAGCCGGTGAGGGCGCGCCGTCAGCCCCGGTCGGCCGGGGCCTCGGCCGGGTCCTCGGGCGGGGCGAGCCGTTCGGTGGAGCCGCCGAAGGGGAGGTGGACGGTGCGGGTGGCGAGCAGCCGGCGGCCGTCCTCCCGGCGGACGGTGTCCTCGTCATGGCCGCCGTTGGGGGGAGTCGGGGTGGCAGCATGCCGCTCGTCCAGCCGTCGACCCGGTAGGTGGCGAAGCAGGAGGTGGCCGTTGCCGTGGCCGTGGCCGTGGTCGGGGAGCGGACGTCGACCAGGACGTTGCTGCACAGCCGGCGGGACAGGCGGTCGGCGGGCCGGGAGGCGAAGTAGCTCCGCAGGGCGTCGCGGTCTTCGATGCGGCGTTCGCCCACCGGCCACTCCCAGACCCCGTCAGGGGTGAACAACTCGGCGGCGGTGCCGGGTTCGCCCAGGTCGAGGCGGTGCGGGAAGTCGATGAGCGGGCGCTCGCAGGCGTGTTCGGCCAGGAGCCGGTCCAGGGGGTCCGGCGTTTCGTTCGTCGTCTCCGGTTTCCACCGGGCGGGAGGGGGTGAGGACGAACCGATTTCCTGTCCCACGGTTCAACGTCCGACCTGGGTGGGTGCACTGCAGGCGTTCTGGGCGGAGCGGTCCGAGTTGGGCGAGAAGCTCGCCGAGGCGATCGAGGGGACCGACCCGGAGGTTGCGGTGGTCGCCGGGCGCGAGCTGGTCCTCCTCCAGCTGCTCCATCCGCCGATCGGGGCGTTCTTCCAGTTCCTTCGGCAGGACGCCGAGGCTTTGAACGAGGCCCTGGTGGAGCGGCTCGAACTGCACCGGCGCCACTGGACGGCGGACGAGGAGCGGGCGGAGGACTGCGACGGGTGCGTGGCCCTCGCCCTGCTCGGCGTCGCCTGCCTGGCCCACGACGTCGGTCTGCCGATCGAGGTGGGTTCCGCGTACCTGCCCGAGTACTTGGTCCGTCGGAGTCGGGTCGGCGGGTTCGCCAGCTGAGGCTCGCTGTACGGCCCCGGGGCGCAGCGGACCGGGTGGTGGCGGTCCCTGTCGGGCGCGTTCGGCCGGCAGGCACTCCAGGTCGTTCGTGGTGGTGTTCGTCGTCTCCGGTTTCCAGCAGTCCGCACGGTCGGCCGGGGAGTGGTTGTTCCGCGTGCGGACCGGGTGTTGACACGATGTGGAGCGCGAGAGTCCGGTTAGGTGGGGGTCGTGCGAAGTGTCCGCCCACGGTGCCGCCGGCCGGCTGTCCGGCCGTAGGATCGTGCGGTTGACGGGTAGTGGGACAGTCGGAGACCGGTTCGCATCGCACGGGTCGAACGCTGTCGCAGTCGTACGGGGGACGGGGATTTCGGTGGCGCAGCAGCAGATCGTTGTCGACGAGGGGAATCTGCGGTCCCAGGGCCGGAACCTCGAGTCGGTCGGCAAGGACTTCCAGGCGGCCGCTGACCGGATGAAGTCCCGGCTGGAGGCCCTGGAGGGCGGCAGCGAGCCCCCGTGGGGCGACGACGACCTCGGCGAGAAGTTCGGCATCGTCTACGAGGGCCTGCGCGACGGCATGCAGGAGTCCATGGACTCGCTGGCGCAGCGGCTCGGCGAGATGGGCCAGAAGCTCCAGGCGATGGCCGACAACCACGAGGCGAACGAGGCCGACACGACCGGCCGGCTGGACGCCCTCGGCGGCCGCACGGACGCGCTGGGCAACGAGATCCACACCATGTACCGCCCGCAGGTGTGACGGGCGCGCGCCCGCCTGCCGATCGTCCGTCATCGTCACTCCCGTGTCCGGACGGCGCGGGAATCCGCTAGGGGGAACTGACTCGTGTCGCTGATGCTGCCGGACGGCCTTGAGTGGGTCCTGGAGATGCTCGGCTTCGACTGGCCGAAGGCGGACGAGGACAAG